>CAZHHW010000015.1:0-44776 GCA_964532385.1 uncultured Gammaproteobacteria bacterium
CCATCATGAACGGCATTACCCTGCATGGCGGCTTCATCCCCTACGGCGGCACCTTCTTGATGTTCTCCGAATATGCGCGCAATTCTTTGCGCATGGCGGCACTCATGAAGATTCGCACCATCTTCGTGTATACCCATGACTCCATCGGACTGGGTGAAGACGGTCCTACCCATCAAGGGGTGGAGCAAACAGCGACCCTGCGCTTGATTCCTAATATGTCAACGTGGCGTCCCTGCGACACCGTGGAAAGCGCAGTGGCATGGAAATTCGCCGTGGAGCGCAGTACCGGCCCCACCTGCCTGGTATTCACGCGTCAAGCCTTGGCACATCAGGCGCGTGACGCCGCTAAAATCGCCAACATCGCGCGCGGTGGCTATGTGCTGAGCGAGGCGGAAGGCGGCAAACCGCAGGCGATTATTATTGCGACCGGTTCCGAAGTCGGCTTGGCTATGGAAGCGCAGAAATTACTGGCCGCCAAAGGCAGGCACGTGCGAGTGGTTTCCATGCCTTCGACCGATGTGTTCGACGCGCAAGATGCCGCCTACCGTGAATCGGTATTGCCCGCCAAACTGCGCGCCCGCGTTGCTGTGGAAGCAGGCGTGACCGACGGCTGGATTAAATACGTGGGTCTCGACGGCAAGGTCGTCGGGTTGAACACCTTCGGCGAATCCGCTCCGGCGGGCGCGCTGTTCAAACACTTTGGCTTCACGGCTGAAAATGTCGTCAAAGCCGTGGAAGCGCTCACTTAATAAATTCCAGTACCTTTTATTAACTTTAGAAATAGGAGTTTTAAACCATGGCAATTAAGGTCGGTATTAATGGCTTCGGCCGAATTGGACGGATGGCATTGCGTGCGGTTACGAGCGAGTTCAAAGACATTGAAGTGGTTGCGATCAATGACCTGCTGGAGCCTGATTATCTGGCGTACATGTTGAAATACGATTCGGTCCACGGCAACTTCCCGGGCGAGGTTAAGGTGGATGGCAATACGCTGATCATCAATGGCAAAAAAATCCGCTTGACCGCGATCAAGGATCCCGCAGAGCTGAAGTGGGGCGAAGCCGGTGCGGACATCGTAATTGAAGCAACGGGCCTGTTCTTGACTCTTGAGACCTGCGAGAAGCATCTTAAAGCCGGCGCCAAGAAAGTGGTTCAGTCCGCGCCCTCGAAAGATGAAACACCCATGTTTGTTTACGGCGTGAATCACAAGAAATACGCAGGCGAAAAAATCGTTTCCGCCGCCTCTTGCACCACCAATTGCCTGGCGCCCATCGCCAAGGTGTTACACGACAATTTCGGTATCAAGCGCGGTTTGATGAGCACCGTGCATGCGACCACGGCAACCCAGAAGACCGTCGATGGTCCGTCGACGAAAGACTGGCGCGGCGGGCGCGGTATTTTGGAAAACATAATTCCGTCCTCCACCGGCGCAGCCAAGGCGGTAGGCAAAGTCATTCCCGAGCTGAACAAAAAGCTCACAGGCATGGCCTTCCGCGTGCCGACTTCCGATGTGTCCGTGGTCGACCTGACGGTGGAGCTGATCAAGGAAGCTTCCTACGAAGACATTTGCAAAGCCATGAAAAAGGCTTCCGAAGGCGATTTGAAAGGTGTGCTTGGCTATACGGATGAGAAAGTGGTTTCCAGCGATTTCCGCGGCACCAATGCTTCTTCCATATTCGACGCTGAAGCCGGTCTCGCACTGGATAGCACGTTCGTAAAAGTGGTCGCTTGGTACGACAATGAATATGGCTACACCTGCAACATGTTGCGCTTCTTGCAACACGTCGCGAAGTAACCAACATGTAGGGGTGGATTAGGCCGTGCTGTACAGGATTTACGAATGCCGCGAAGCGCACGGATGCGCGCGAGCGGCCAGCCTAACCCGCCGCCCTTTCGGCGGATTACGCGGCACGGCCGCCTATTCCGCTCTACATTTCCGGAGCCACAATCATGTCTGTCATTAAGTTGATCGATCTCGATCTTAAAGGTAAGCGCGTACTGATTCGCGCCGATCTGAATGTCCCTGTTAAAGACGGTAAAGTCACTTCCGATGCGCGCATCAGCGCCTCCATGGCGACATTTCAACATTGCATCAAGGCCGGTGCGAAGGTGATGGTGATGTCGCACCTCGGCCGTCCCGAAGAAGGTATTTACTCCGAAGAAAATTCCCTGAAACCCGTCGCCGACGACTTGGCTAAGAAACTCGGCAAGCCGGTCCGGTTGATTAAGGATTGGGTCAATGGCGGATTCGAAGTTGCTGCCGGTGAGCTGGTACTGCTGGAAAACGTGCGGTTCAACAAGGGCGAAAAGAAGAATGTCGACGACACTGCCAAAAAATACGCCGCGCTGTGCGACGTGTTTGTGATGGACGCGTTCGGCACCGCGCATCGCGCGGAAGGTTCCACGCATGGCGTTGCCAAGTTCGCCGCCACGGCCTGTGCCGGAATCCTGCTCACTGATGAACTGGAAGCGCTGACCAAAGCCTTGCTTAGTCCCGCGCGTCCGATGGTCGCCATCGTGGGTGGTTCCAAAGTCTCGACCAAGCTCACCGTGCTCGAATCGTTGTCCAGCAAGGTGGATCAACTGGTTGTGGGCGGCGGGATCGCCAACACCTTTCTGGCGGCGTCCGGCAAAAAGGTTGGCAAATCGCTGTGTGAACACGACCTGGTTCCCACCGCCAAAACATTGATGGAAAAAATGTCAAAGCGCGGCGCCAGCATACCGATTGCGGTGGACGTAGTGGTCGGCAAGAAATTCGACGCCAGTGAACCGGCGGTACTTAAAGATGCGGGCGCGGTGACCGACGACGACATGATTTTCGATATTGGTCCGAAAAGCGCGCAAGAACTTGCGGACATCATCATGAAAGCCGGGACCGTGGTATGGAATGGTCCGGTGGGGGTATTTGAGTTCGATCAGTTCGGCGCCGGTACCAAGAAAATCGCGAATGCCATCGCCAACACCAAGGCATTTACGCTTGCAGGCGGCGGTGACACCATCGCGGCGATTCAGAAATACGACATCTATAACAAAGTATCTTACATCTCTACCGCAGGAGGTGCTTTTCTGGAGTTCCTGGAAGGCAAGACGCTGCCCGCGGTTGCGATTCTAGAAGAGCGCGCAAAAAAGTGAAGTCCGAAGGCTCGTTACAGAAAATAACGGATAACAAGCGCCGTACCAAAATCGTCGCCACCATGGGGCCGGCCACCGACGTGCCCGAGGTGCTCGACCGGGTCGTGCTTGCGGGTCTGGATGTAGCGCGCCTGAATTGCTCGCATGGCGGCCATGACGAGTTGCTGCGCCGGGCGCGCGATGTGCGCGCCTGCGCTGCACGGCATGGCCGGGTGGTCGGAATCCTGGTCGATCTGCAAGGACCGAAAATACGCGTCGACCGGTTCAAAAAGGGTAAAGCCATCCTGCACGAAGGCGCGATTTTCACGCTGGATGCGTCATTGGACCCGCTGGCCGGAACCGATGAACGGGTGGGTATTGCCTACAAAGAATTACCCGGCGACGTGAGCAAAGACGACGTGTTGTTGCTCGATGACGGCCGCATTATTTTGCGCGTGAACGAAACGCGCGGGACACAAATTATTTGTACCGTCGTGATGGGCGGTGAATTGAAAGACAAGAAGGGTATTAATCGCCAGGGCGGCGGTTTGTCGGCGCCGGCACTTACCGACAAGGACCGCGAAGACATTCGTTCCGCCGCTGAATTGGGTGCCGACTACCTCGCGGTTTCGTTTCCGCGCAGCGCGGCGGATATTAATGAGGCGCGCCAATTGCTGCGCGAAGCCGGTGGGCGTGGCGGCTTGATTGCCAAGATCGAGCGTTCCGAGGCTCTGGATGTATTGGAAGAAATCATCACCGCTTCCGATGCGGTTATGATTGCGCGCGGTGATCTGGGTGTGGAGATCGGCGATGCAGCCTTGCCGCCGGTGCAAAAACATATTATCCGGCTGGCCCGCTCTCTGAATCGCGTGGTAATCACGGCCACGCAAATGATGGAATCGATGATCGAGAATCAGATTCCGACCCGGGCCGAAGTATTCGATGTTGCCAATTCGGTCTTCGACGGCACGGATGCGGTGATGTTGTCGGCGGAAACCGCCACCGGCAAATATCCGGACAAGGCCATTGCCGCGATGGACCGCATTTGTCTCGAGGCGGAAAAACAGCGCATCGTGACTTCGTCCGATCACCGCATCGATACGCGCTTCACGCGCACCGACGAAGCCATCGCCATGGCTTCGATGTATACCGCCAACCATTACGGTGTGAAGGCGATTGCGGCGTTGACGGAATCCGGTTCGACCCCCTTGTGGATGTCGCGCATCAGTTCCGGCATTCCCATCTTCGCCTTGACCAAGCATGAAGAGACGCGTAGAAAAGTGACCCTTTACCGCGGTGTTTATCCGGTAGAATTCGCTTCGACCACCACCGACCACGCGCAAGTGAATCTGGAATCCATGGTGGAATTGCTCAAGCGTGGCGAGGTTACGGAAGCAGATCTTGTCATTATCACCAAAGGTGATTTGATGGGGACGATGGGTGGTACCAATTCCATGAAGATAGTGCGTGTCGGGGACATCGTGACTCCACACAGCTAAGCAAAGAATTATCGAGCCGGTTTTTGTGTTAATAATGTAGCAAACGCGAATTTGCGTTATTCAATTTATGAGTTTAAGGAGATCAACATGGCATTTATAACTTTACGACAATTACTCGACCACGCGGCTGAAAACAATTACGGCGTGCCCGCCTTTAACGTGAACAACATGGAGCAACTGCATTCCATCATGCAGGCGGCCGATGCCACCGATTCACCGGTGATTGCGCAAGCTTCGGCAGGCGCGCGCAGTTATGCGGGCGCTCCGTTTATCCGCGCCATGATGGAAGCCTCGCGCGAACAATGGCCGCACATCCCCATTTGTATTCATCAAGACCATGGCGCTTCGCCCGGTGTGTGCATGATGTCGATCCAGTTGGGCTTCACCTCGGTGATGATGGATGGCTCGCTGAAAGAAGACATGAAGACCCCCGCCAGCTACGAATACAATGTCGAAATCACCAAGCGCACCGTCGACATGTCGCATCCCTGCGGCGTCTCGGTTGAGGGCGAGTTGGGCTGTTTGGGTTCGTTGGAAACCGGCATGGCCGGCGAAGAAGATGGCTCAGGCGCAGAAGGTAAAATGGATCACTCCATGCTGCTGACCGACCCGAACGAAGCGGCGGATTTCGTGAAGAAAACCAATGTGGATGCGTTGGCCATTGCCATCGGCACTTCGCACGGCGCTTACAAGTTTACGCGCCCGCCCACCGGCGACATTCTTGCCATCAAGCGCATCAAGGAAATTCACGCACGCATCCCCAACACCCATCTTGTCATGCATGGTTCGTCGTCGGTTCCGCAAGAATGGCTCACGATCATCAATAAGTACGGCGGCGACATGGGCCAGACCTATGGCGTGCCGCTCGAAGAAATTCGCGAAGGCATCAAGCACGGCGTGCGGAAAGTGAATATCGATACCGATTTGCGCATGGCGTCGACCGGCGCGATTCGTAAATTCCTGGCGGAAAATCCCAAGGAATTCGATCCGCGCAAATTCTTAAAAGCGTCCACGGCCGCGATGAAAGACATTTGCAAGCTTCGTTACGAAGCCTTCGGTACGGCCGGCCAGGCCTCCAAGCTTAAACCGCTGTCGTTGGAAAAAATGGCTAAACGCTACAGCAGCGGCGAGTTAAATCCGAAAGTGAAGTAATGCGAGTAACGCGCGGCAAGGATGCCGCGCGACATCGCTCAAGGAACGAAGAAGGGTCGCCCACGCGGCCCTTTTTTGTCGAAGCCACGCCAGAGTGAAAATTTTGTGCTAAAAACTATATAACGATGAGCAATAATCATAAAGTTGTAGGAGTTGTGTGTGCGCATTGCATTACTCGAAGATGATGCTCCCCAAGCTGAATTACTGAATCTTTGGCTTCAAGCCGCAGGGCATACCAGTACTATTTTCTCCGCCGGCAAAACGCTCATGAAAAATATGAGCCACGATAGTTTTGATTTGTTGATCATGGATTGGAATCTCCCCGACGTAAGCGGTGACGAGGTCTTACTGTGGGTGCGCGAGCATGTCGACTGGCGCATTCCCGTTTTGTTTGTAACGGCGCGCGACAGTGAAGAAGACATCGTGCGCTCGCTGGAGCTGGGTGCTGACGACTACATGGTGAAGCCGATACGGCGCATGGAGCTGCTGGCACGTATTACGGCGCTGGGCCGGCGCGTTGGCGCCGGCGGGGTGGAACGCGAAGTGATCGATATCGGTGGTTTGAGTTTTGATTCAGCCCGCCGCAGTATTTCGCGCGGCGGCGAAGCCATTGATCTGACCGGCAAGGAATTCGATTTGGCGCTGTTCTTAATCAAAAATACCGGGCGCATTTTATCGCGCGGTCATATTCTTGAAATGGTGTGGGGCCGGTCGTCCGATGTCAATACGCGCACCGTCGATACCCATGTCAGCCGGATTCGTAAAAAGCTCGACCTTAATCAGGAAAGCGGCTGGCGCTTAAGTGCCATATATCAACATGGATACCGGCTGGAACATCTGGAGCCCGAGCAGCCCAGCACTGTTTGATGGTGTTGTAAATTTCACCCACGATGCGGTGGCGGTTCACACCTTTTCCACGATCAAATCCCACACGCCATGACCCAGCGCCCGGCCGCGCCGTTCGAATTTGGTTTCGGGCCGCGCACCGCGTGAAGCAGCGAACCCGCCCGCCGCAGCGAGATTACGAAACTGCGGCGTTGCACCCACCACCTCCAGCATGTAGAGCGCGTAGTTTTCCCAATCGGTCGCGAAATGCAGCCGTCCACCGGGTTTCAGTTTGGCGTGTGCCAACGCCATGAATTCCGGTTGCACCAGGCGGCGCTTGTGATGACGTTTCTTGGGCCAAGGGTCAGGAAAGAATACGTAGATGGCATCGAAGTTTGCGTCGCCGATACTGTGGCGTAGCGCTTCTTGCGCATCCCCATCGATGACCCGGACATTGCTGAAGTTCAGCTCCTCCAGCTTGCGCAACACACCGCCGATGCCGGGCCGGTGGACTTCGATACCAAGGTAGTCGATTTCAGGATGCGCGCCCGCACAAGCGAGCAACGCGTCGCCCATTCCGAAACCAATCTCCAGAATGCGCGGCGCGCGGCGTCCGAATATGCTGTCGAGGTCCAGTAGAAAGGGGCCGGGTGTAATGCCGAAACGCGGCCACAGCGTTTCTAGCGCGCGCTGTTGCGCAACCGTGATGCGTCCTTCGCGGCGCACAAAGCTGCGAATATGCCGCAACGGCAATTCGGGTTCGGCCATTTCGATCATGCTGTTTTTAGAAAAACAATCCATCCACGGGTGACGATGCGCTGGCATAACGTTTGCGCGGAATGCGTCCGGCAAGAAATGCCTCGCGTCCGGCTTCAATGGCTTTTTTCATTGCCGAGGCCATCAACACCGGGTTCTTTGCGCCCGCAATGGCGGTGTTCATCAATACGCCGTCGCAGCCCAGTTCCATGGCCAGCGCCGCATCGGAGGCGGTGCCCACGCCGGCATCGACAAGAACAGGCACCTTCGCGTTTTCGACGATGGTGAGGATGTTATACGGATTGCGGATGCCCAAACCCGAGCCAATCGGCGCGGCCAACGGCATTACCGCCACGCAGCCGATTTCTTCCAAACGTTTGGCGATCAACGGATCGTCGGTGGTATAGACCATTACCTTGAAGCCATCTTTAACCAGAATTTCCGCGGCCTTCAGGGTAGCAACCACGTCGGGATACAAGGTTTTTTCGTCACCGATAACTTCCAGCTTTACCAGATCATGGCCATCCAGCAATTCCCGCGCGAGCCGGCAAGTGCGCACCGCATCATCCGCGGTATAGCAACCCGCGGTATTCGGCAGCAGGGTGTAACGCTGCGGCGGCAACACCTCGAGCAGATTGGGCTCTCCCGGCTTCTGGCCAATATTGCTGCGCCGGATCGCGATCGTGACAATTTGCGCCCCGCTGGCTTCGGTCGCCAGACGCGTTTCATCCAGGTCTCGATATTTACCACTGCCCACCAGCAGGCGTGAATGATAATGCTTGCCGGCGATGACCAATGGACTATCGCCGCTAGGCGTAGCGTAATTCGACATGAGCAATACCCAAGGATGTTGGAATGAAAGGCTGGAATTATAGCGTTAAAGCGCGTGCCAGAGCGAATGCGCTAACCGCCGCCAATGGCATGTACGACTTCGACTCGGTCGCCTTCGCGCAAATAGTGCGTCGCATAGACACTGCGCGGCACAATTTCCATGTTTATTTCCAGCGCCAGACGTTTGCCCGTCAAACCCAGTTGTTCCAACAACTGCTGCGCACTGCATTCCGCTGCCAGCTCATGGCGCGTTCCGTTTACCACAATGACCATGTTGCACCTTTTGACACCCTTGAAACTTCACGGTATACATGTGCGCTCGCGCGGGTGTAGTTCAATGGTAGAACTTCAGCTTCCCAAGCTGATAGCGTGGGTTCGATTCCCATCACCCGCTCCAGCGATTCCGTTTCCAAATCAAGCGTGCACTTTGTCGGCGTCGCTTGCCGTACTACCTGTACTGTCTGCGCGCCGCCTTCGCGTTCACGCTTGATTTGGAAACGGAATGATTTTTCCATTGTCATTTGCCGAACACACCCATCTGAAATAAAAACAGTCCGATGCTGGTCAGCACTGCAAAGAAAAAAATAGTCACAACCAAAATAGCCATCACGGCACGCATAATTAATTACTCGAAACGGGTTCATCTGCTAAAAGCTGGATCGGTCCGCTGCATTTCGGACAGTACGTGCGTTTAGGCAAAGCATCATCGGCTTCCATCGGCACAGTGACGCCGACTTTGCACAGCGGGCAGGTACCTTCCGCGCGTTCAACGGCGGATACAATTTTATACCGGCGTAGCGCCATAATCGGCCCGGCCAATAAAAATCCCGGCACCAGGACCCAATGCGCGATGACCACCGGCACGGATAACACCGCGAACAGCCAGCAGAACCCGCATGCTTTGAGGGCACGTATCAGGCGCTCATGATTATCAAAATTGGCAACGTATAATGCGCCTACGGTGGACGGGCCATTATTCGGCTGAAGATGAATGGGAATGTTATCGACCCTACTCATAGTGCAGTACCCGGAGAGTCATTTTCTTGCTCCTCAAACCAGTGCTTAACGGCATTATAACGCGACCTGGCAATGGACAGATGAAACAACCTAATTTGACGAATCCCGGCGATTTCAGTTCCCGGCTGCTCGACTGGTACGATCGCCATGGCCGCAAACATCTGCCCTGGCAGCAGGACGCCTCAGCTTATCGCGTGTGGGTGTCCGAAATTATGCTGCAACAAACCCAGGTCGCCAGCGTCATCACTTATTTTACACGCTTCACGCTGCGCTTCCCCGATGTGAGAGCGCTGGCCAGCGCATCCCTGGACGAAGTTCTGCACCTGTGGACCGGCTTGGGCTACTACGCCCGCGCCCGCAATCTGCATCGCGCCGCGCAAATAATTTGCGATCAGCATCAGGGTGAATTTCCATCCGACCTCGCCGCCGTGGAGGCACTGCCGGGCATCGGCAAGTCCACCGCCGGAGCCATTCTCGCGTTGGCATTTAATCAGCGCCAGCCGATTCTGGACGGCAACGTGAAGCGGGTGCTGGCGCGTTATGGCGCCGTGGAAGGCTGGCCGGGGCAGGCTAATGTGGAAAAACAACTTTGGAGTTTGGCCGAGCAACTCACGCCGGTGGCGCGCGTTGCGCACTATACCCAGGCGATCATGGATCTGGGCGCAACCGTTTGCACGCCAAAAAATCCAGCCTGCGATTTTTGTCCGGCGCGCGTTAAATGCCAAGCCTTGGCACAAAACGCGATCGAACGTTATCCCTTCCCTAAACCGCGTAAAGCGCTGCCGGTACGCAAGTGTTCGATGCTCATGATTACCAATACCGCGGGCGAGGTGTTGCTCGAACAGCGTCCTCCTGTGGGCATCTGGGGCGGATTGTGGAGTTTTCCCGAATGCGATCCGCAAACCGATTGGCGACTATGGCTCGCCGAGCAACTGGGCCTGGAAATAGAAAGTGCGCAAACCTGGAGCAGCGTGAAGCACACCTTCAGTCATTTCCATCTGGAAATTCAGCCTGTGCATGTCGTCACCCGCATGACAGGCCGTGTCCTCATGGAAGGCGGCACGCGAGTCTGGTATAACTCCATTTATCCCGATGCGCGCGGATTCGCCGCGCCAGTAAAACGCCTGCTTGACGCGTTACGTATCCAACTTCAAGGAGTGCAATGATGGCCCGCATGGTCCAGTGTGTGTATTTGAAAAAAGAAGCCGAAGGCTTGGATTACATGACTTATCCCGGTGAGCTGGGACAAAAAATCTTC
Source organism: uncultured Gammaproteobacteria bacterium (assembly GCA_964532385.1). Taxonomy (GTDB): domain Bacteria; phylum Pseudomonadota; class Gammaproteobacteria; order SG8-11; family SG8-11; genus UBA6921. The sequence continues at coordinate 10,450 of CAZHHW010000015.1, forward strand.
GACGGTGTGAGCAAAGAAGCGTGGCAGCGCTGGTTGAAACATCAAACCATGCTCATGAACGAAAACCGGCTAACCCCCATCGACCCGGCGCACCGTAAATTCCTCGAAGCCGAGATGGAAAAGTTTTTCTTCGGCGGCGGTTCCGCGCCACCGCCCGGCTTTGTTCCCCCAGCAAAGAAATAAGCGCTCATTCCACGCCCGTTTGGCTTGACGGAATCCGCCCTGCTCCGTTCTAATACGCGTTCTCGCGCGGGGCAGGTTTCATTGTCCGACCGTGTCCTTGGAAATCCAACCTGGCTAGGTAGCTCAGTCGGTAGAGCAGAGGACTGAAAATCCTCGTGTCGGTGGTTCGATTCCACTCCTGGCCACCAATTCAAAATACAAGAACATCCGCACACGCAAAAGCCCGATATTATCGGGCTTTTGCGTGTGCGGGACAGCGATGTAGTTTTAGGGTAACTCGATCGTTCTCATTGACGGTTATTGCTCTAAAGCGATCGTCCCCACGAACACCACCTCGGGAAAGCTGCGTTGTAATTCCTTGCTGAAAAAATTCGTCATGTTCACGCCCTGGCTGTAGCGAATCCGGCTTCCTGGTGTGAGCTCTGTTTTGGGCCCGGCCAGCCAGAGGTTGCCCCCTGTGCTTTCGACTAAAACGTAACTGTAAGCTTGCGTATGCAATACCTCGCGCACGATTCCGGCATTGGGTAATTGCGTTGCCTTGGCGTTGCGTTGCGCGAGGTTTTGTTGGTGCGTACGTTCCTGTTCTTTACTGCCCCAGTAGCCGATCTCGCCCTGCGGATTGAAGGCAGCGTATTGCACGCTGCGCGAGTAGCCGTCGCGGTTGGTGCCGCTGATGACGTAAATCCAGTTTTGATGCACCGTGGTGCTGAAGCTGGCCAGCGGTTGCTGCAATAGTGTCGTGAAGCTCCAGGGGCCCAGCTCACCGTTTGCGGCATGCGTGCTGCGTTCGATGCTGTCGACGTATTCGGCGCCGGTAATGCCGCCCAGCGCATACACAATGCCGTTGTGCGTCGCCGTCGACAAGCCATAACGCGCGGTTTGCAGTGCGCTGGCGGGTTTCCAGTTTTCGAACACGCCTTGAGGATTGGTGCGCGCCCATTCGACGCTGGTAAGGCCCACACCGCGCACTTGGTCGTGGCCGCCGATCGCATAGGCGTCCGTGCCGAGGGCTTTTACACCGCCCACATAACGCGGCATGGTCAATGTGGCGGGCTCCAGTTGCCACGGGCCGAGTGTGCCGTCGGCCGCAAAAAACGCGTGCTCCACGGTATCCAGCAAGGCCCCGCCGAAGCCGCCGAAACTGTACAAACCTTTTTCAGTGGCCACGATTTTCGAGCAGCGGCGCGGCACCAACATCGGGTTTGCTTCGGCAATCCAGGGGCCGAGCGAGCCGTCGGCTTGAATGCGCGCACGCTCGACGGAGCGCAAAAGATTATGCCCATTCGGTCCGTTGCCGCCGCCGGCAATGTAAATCCAATTGTCATGCACCGCAGCTTCGACAAAGCCGCGCGCCTCGATCAACGGCGTGCCGGCCTGCCACGGTGTGAGTGAACCGTCGGAGTTTACCCGTGCGAATTCGGTGCTGCTCAGGAAGTCGTGACCATCCACACCGCCGAGCATGTAGATGACACCCTTGTGCGTGACCACCGCCGCGCCCGCGCGCGCGACGGACAACGCCGAGGTTTCTTGCCAGCCTGGAATCCAGACCGATTGCGTTTTGGAACAGCCGGCGAGCACGGCAACAATCAAACCAGCACCTGCGATAACTGCACAACGGAACAGCATCATGGCGACCTCTCCCATAAAAAAGCCCCCATCGCCTGGTGCTCGATGAGGGCTCGATCATCCCTTCACATCAAGGCTAGAGTTTGGCGTTGGTGATCCGCGCGACGCCACCAAAGCTGCCGAACCACAACGCGCCATCGGAGGCGCGCGCCATCGAAAATACATTGTCGCCGAATAATCCATCGGCCTGCTTCATGACATTAAAACCGGTGTTGTCGGGTTTGAAACGTGCCAGCCCGCGATTGGTTCCGATCCACAATTTGCCGTCTTTATCGTCAATTTTCAGCATGAAAATGTGGTTCCCCGGCAAACCGTCTTTCACGGTGTAGGTTTTCCAGGTCTTGCCATCGAAGCGCGATAAGCCGCCGCCCCAGGTGCCGCACCACAACACGCCGTCCTTATCCATAGTCAGCGACACGATGTAATTCGGGTTGTAGCCGACCTGGATATTGCTCAGCCCTTGCTCGGCTTTTTGCTTGGCATGATGTTGCGACACCTTGGCGGGATCGACCGCGAAGGCCACTTCGTCTTTGACGACTGCGTAGTCGGCGCCTAGACCTTGGTCATGTTGCCAGTGCGTCCATTTGCCGTCTTTGTACCGCGCCAAGCCGCCTTCAGTCGCAAACCACATCTCGCCGTTTTTGCCCGCTTTTGCGCCGTAGACCCAATCGTTGGGCAAGCCGCCTTTGGTGTTCTCCACCGTAAAGGTTTGCCAGCTTGCATCGTCGTCCAGCTTGCCGCCCTTCACGCGATTCACGCCCGACCAGGTGGCAATCCATAAGTCGCCGTTGCTGGCCGGAACCACGTCGTAAACAAACTGATCGGCGAGACCATTGGGGATGTTGTAGTTCTTCCACTGATCCGAGGAAATGGTATAAATCGACAGCCCGCCGCCGTAGGTGCCCACCGCCAAACGGTCATTGTCAAGTTTGCTCAAATGGAACACGCCGTTGGAAATCAGACTGTGGGTGCTCACATCGAAGGTTTTGAATTCGTCTTTGGTTACGTCGTAGCGGACCACGCCGCCGGAGGTTCCCACCCACACGATATTGCCGTCGGCCAACATGCCTTTGACGTTGCGGTTGCCCACGCGAAAATGTGTAAACCCGGCCCCAGCGGCTTCGCCGTTGAGTTGCATGGGGGGATGATCGGGGGGTAATTCGCCGCGTTGCGGTGGTTGCGCTGCGGCTACCGGCGCTTGCGGTTGCTGCGCCACCGTCGTGCTGGGCGCGGAAGATTTGGCCGACTGACGCATTCCCAGTGTATAAGCGCCTGCGACCACGGCACCGGTCACGATCACGATAATGGCTATTCCTTTCGCATCAATATTCACAACATCCTCCGATTTAAATTTATTGCCCGCACGCGTTATTAACGCGGCGCATTCGCGGCGGCGCGCGTGAGTAAACTTACACCGCCGCGGGTGCCGGCCCAGACATCGCCGTTGGCCATCGCGGCGATGCAATACACATTGTCATCGAGCAGGCCATCTTGTTTATGCAATGTGGTCCAGGTCTTGCCATCATAACGGGACAATCCTCCGTTGGTGCCAAACCACATCACTCCGTTGGGTTCGCGTGCCACGCTGTACACAATGTCGCCGCCCAAACCGTCCTTGGTGGTGAAATTGGTCCAGGTGTTGCCATCAAAGCGCGCCACACCGCCGCCCCAGGTGCCTGCCCACAACACGTCTTCGGGGGTGATCAATAAATTGAAAACGTAATTGGGATTGTAAGTAGGCTTGCCTTGCATCAGCACGCTCAGATCGTGGCGCGAACGCGTACCCAAACCGGTATTGGGACTGACCGGAAGGTTATCGGCATTGGGCGCGCCCAGGCCGTCGGCGTGCGTCCAGGTTTTCCAGGTCTGGCCGTCGAACATGTTGATGCCGCCTTCGGTGCCGACCCATACACGGTCCTTGGAATCGATCGCCAGGCCATAAACCCATTCGTTGACCAACTCCTTGAGGTAGGTCTTGAAGGTTCCTGTCTTGACATCCAGCGCGCTCAATCCGGCCCAGGTGCCCACCCACATCGTCCCGGCACGCTGTTCGGTGAAGGAATACACCCAATAGTCCGCCAGTCCGTGCATGGGGAAGTAGGTTTTCCATTGGCTTCCATCGAAGCGCGATACGCCGCCGCCATTGGTGCCGAACCATTTCTCGCCGCGGCTATCGACAAAAATGGAAAACACATATTCGTTGGCCATGCCATTGTCGCGCGTAAAGTTATTGCGCATATTGAGTGTGGCCAGATCGACTTCGATCACGCCCACCGAGGTCCCCACCCACAACGCATTGGTGCGTGGATCGGTGGCGAGGGAACGCACGTAGACATTTTCACCGACGTTAAAAGTTTCCGCCGCACGGTAGCTTTGCGCCGCGGCCACGGGGGCGGCGTTCGGCGTAGGGGTCGGCGCCGGCGCGGCGTTTTTTGAATCAGAGCAGCCTGCGATGAGCAGCAATGCGCCGCTCATCAACGCTAAGGGAAAATTTCGGTGCAGCATCAGAACAGGGTCCGTAGATAGGAAATAATGTCGAGAATCTCAAGGTCTTTAATCTGTCCCTGAAAACCGGGCATGGTGCCTTTGCCGTTTTTGATTACGTTCATCAGCATCGGGTCGGTACTTGAAATGATCACTTCGCCCCGCGAAAAATTGGGCACGCCAATCAGTTTGCTTTCGCCGCGTGCGCCGTGACAAGCCATGCAAAATCTTTCGTAAGGCGCTTTGCCGTTGAAGGGGTTGCCTGCATGGGCGGCATTAAAACATGCCAGCACCACTAAGACACCCGCCAAACCCATTCGCATGATTCGCATACGTATCCCCGATAATTTTTAGCAGTCCGATCCGTTCCGTAAGCGGATTGCCGGTTACGGTGTGACCGAGTTGATCAGAACGTCGACGGGTTTGCTGCCGCCCAACGCAATGGTCTCGCTCTGGCCTTGCAGATCGCCGCTCTGCGGCATGGCGTTCCCGCTTTTTGAAATACGCGCTCCGACCACCACCTGCTGGAAATTGGAAAGCTTCATCGCCGGATTCATCGCCAGCGAATCGTCCAAGGTATAGGAGATCGGCAAATCTTTTACCTGTTTGCGTACGATCGCCAACGGCATGCGCGGACCTTGCGCGGCGCGCGCAAAAATAAAGACCGTATCCGTGGGCGCGGCGTTGGCGGCGAGCGCCGGATTGAGTTTCACCGTGCCGGTGATTTTTGCGGCGCCACTTCCCGCAGCCGCGGTAGCCGTTGCGCGTGCAGGCGCGGCGGCGGTTGCGGCGGACGGCGGCACTTTCATACCGTTTTGCGCCATGAGTTCTTGAATCTCGCCGATGTTGCGCTTCATCTGTTCAGAATTTTCGGAGCCCGGCGGAAACACCTGCATGAGCTTTTCGAAATAACCCAACGCGTTCGGGTAATCCTTTTCTTCATAGGCAGCGGAGCCCGCCAGCCACAAGGATTTTTCGTGAAAGGGTTGCAATGACAACGCCTTCTTCACCAGCTCATAGGGCTTGCCCTTCATGCTGCGGCCGCTGGCCATGGCCACGGTGTCGGCGTAGTCAGCCAACACGTCCGGTTCGGTTTCGCCGATGATTTCGACCACCTTGCCGTACGACTGCGCGGCCTCGTTGTAGCGTTTCAAGAAATAATACGAGCGGCCCAGCATCGACCAGCCTTCGGCGTCGGCCGGATTTTTGGCCAAGCGTTCTTTCAACTGCACCACCATGTTTTCAATCGTGCCTTGATGCGCCTCGGTGTTGACCGCAGGCTGCGCCAGTTCCGGATGAATCGCCGCAAAACCGCCGCCCAGATGCTGATACAGCGCGACCGTGATGGCCGGGATGGCGATACCCACCAGCAATGCGGAAATCAGGCTGGCGTTGGCCGAAGCGGCGGGCGCGGTGGGTGCCGGTCCGACATCTTCCAGCAAGCTGCGCTCTAACTCCTGACGCGCGCGGTCGTATTGGTCTTGGCTGAGGACCCCGGTGCGCAAGTCTGCATCGAGTTCGGCAATTTTATCTTTGGCGATTTCGACATTGAGCGTATCGCGAATCACTTCGCGTCGCGCAGCGCCGGTACCGCGCGTTAATAATGGAGGCAACAAAAACAGCAACGCGGCGATGAGTAAACACACCGCCACTATCCAAAATACAGTCATGACTTGGTTCCCTGTTTGCCTGCATGCAGCAGGTCGTCAATTTTCTTGGTGTCTTCGGCGCTCATCGGCACAGCATCCAACACGCGCTTACGCCGACTGCGCAAGGTGATGAACAATACCGACAACCCGATCAAAATCAAAAGTGCCGGGCCGAACCACAAAAGGTAGGTGGTTGGTTTCATGGCGGGTTTGTAGCGTACGAAATCACCGTAACGCTCGACCATGTAGTTCACGACTTCTTCATTGCTATTGCCCGAGCGCAGCATGTCGCGCACCTGATTTTTCAGGTCGATCGCCAATTCGGCATGCGAGTCGGCAATGGTCTGGTTCTGACACACCAGGCAACGCAATTCGGAGGACACCGCATCGACGCGTCTTTCCAGTTCTGGATCGCGCGCGAGAGGTGCCGCTTCTTTAGTGAACCCCGGTAGAGCGATGAGTACGAGACCGACAAACAAGAACACTCCACTAAACAGTCGAGTTACGCGCATTTCTTCATTACCTTTTTCATTTCGGGCGATTCGACCGATTCGTCTTTGTTCAACAACTGCGTCAAAGGGGTTAGGCAGTCGCTGATAATCGCCGAGGTCACCGGGCCGATCACCTTGTGGCGGATCACGCCTTGCTTGTCGATCACGAAGGTTTCCGGCACGCCGTACACGCCGTAATTGATCCCGACGCGGCCATCCATGTCGGCCAGGCTGAAGATATAAGGGTTGCCGAACTGCGTAAGCCACTGCTTGGCATCATCGGGCCGGTCTTTATAGTTCAGCCCGTAAATCGCCATGTCGCCGCGTTTGGACGTTTGCACCAGCAACGGATGTTCCTGACGGCAGGCAACACACCACGACGCCCACACATTCAGCAACCACACCTTGCCGGCATTATCTTTGGGCGAAAACGCGGCTTGCGTATCCTGCAATTGCGGCAGCTTGAAATCCGGCGCCGCTTTATTGATAAGCGGCGACGGTACCACGCGAGGATCCAGATGTAACCCGACGTACAAAAAACCACCCAACACAGCGAACAGGACGAGTGGAACAAGAAAACGCATCATGTGCTCTTGGCCTCCACAGCAGCGGGCGCGCCCAGCGGAGGTGATGCGGGCGCCGCAGGCGCGGCGGCCGCATCACCCGACACTTTGGCCACTAGACGGTAGCGGCGATCGCTGATCGCAAGAAATCCGCCGAACGCCATGAACAGGGCGCCTGCCCAAATCCAGTCCACGAACGGTTTGTAATACACGCGCACGCTCCACGCGCCGCCTGGCAAAGGTTCGCCGAGCGAAACGTATAAATCGCGGAACAATCCGGTATCGATGCCCGCTTCGGTCATCGGCATGGTCTGGACCAGATAGGTGCGTTTTTCCGGAAACAAGGTCGTGACCACTTTATTGTCGCGCGTGATCAGAAATTGTCCGCGATGCGCGCTGTAGTTCGCACCCTGGATTTGAGTAGTGCCGTCAAAGCGGAATAAATACTTGCCGATAGTGACGGTCTCGCCGACATCCATGCGCATGTCTTGTTCGGACTCGTAGTTCTTCACCATGGTCACGCCGATCACGCACACCGCCACGCCCAGATGCGCGAACACCATCGCGTAATAACTGCGGCCCAAGGTGCGCAAGCCCGCGCCCACATCGCCCTTGCCGGCGGTGTTTCCGCGCACCCAGACATTCAGCCCGGTGGCGAAGATGACCCAGAACGCCATGAAGAAGCCCAGCATCGCCAGCACTTTCCACTCGCCTGCCCACAGCGGCATCAGTGCCGCCAAAGCCAGTGCCGCGATGAACGGAATCCGCAATTTTTGCGCAAGCTCGGCCAGCGAAGCTTTTTTCCAGCGCGCATAGGGAGCGATACCGATCAACAGCGTGGCAAAGAATACCAAGGGTACGAACACGACATTAAAATACGGCGGGCCGACCGAGATTTTGCCCAGGCCCAGGCCGTCCAGCAACAGCGGATAGAGCGTGCCGAGCAGGACTGTTCCTGCCGCAACGGCGAGGATGATATTGCCTGCCAGCATGAAGGTTTCGCGCGACACCAGATTAAAGGTGCCGCCCAAACCAACCTTCGGCGCGCGCCATGCGAACAAGGTCAGCGAGGTGCCGATGACGATGGTCAGGTAGGCAAGGATGAATACGCCGCGTTCCGGATCGGTGGCGAACGCATGCACCGAAGTCAGCACGCCGGAACGTACCAGGAAGGTGCCCAGCAGGCTGAGCGAAAACGCCGAGATCGCCAGCAACACGGTCCAGTTTTTAAACCCGCCGCGTTTTTCGGTCACGGCGAGCGAATGAATCAACGCGGTGCCGACCAGCCACGGCATGAAGGATGCGTTTTCGACCGGGTCCCAAAACCACCAGCCGCCCCAACCCAATTCGTAATACGCCCACCAGCTGCCCAGCGCCACGCCGACGCTTAAAAACATCCATGCCACGATGGTCCATGGCCGCGACCAGCGCGCCCACGCGGAGTCCAGCCGACCGCTCAACAGGGCGGCGATGGCGAACGAAAACGCCACCGAGAAACCGACATAGCCCATGTAGAGCATCGGCGGATGAATGATCAAACCAGGATCTTGCAGCAGCGGGTTGAGCTCGCGGCCGTCTAGCGCCGCCGGAATCAAGCGGTCGAAGGGGTTAGAGGTAAACAGCATGAAGGACAGGAAACCGATCGACACAAAACCCATCACGCCCAGCACGCGCGCCACCATGTCGGGCGGCAAATTACGGCTGAACACGCTGACCGCGACCATCCACAAGGACAGGAACAACATCCACAGCAGCAGCGACCCTTCATGGCCGCCCCAGATACCGGCGATTTTGTACATGTTCGGCATGTGCGAATTTGAATTGGTGGCGACGTATTGCACCGAGAAGTCATTGTTCAAGAATGCATACCCCAAACACGCAAATGCCAGCGCCACGAAGACAAACTGCCCTTGCGCCGCCGGCCGGGCCACCGCCATCAAGTTCGGCATGCCTTTCCATGCGCCGACCAGCGACAACACCGCCTGCGCCATGGCGATACACAACGCGATAATCAGCGCAAAATGCCCTACTTCTGGAATCATGTGGAAACCCCTCTATTTAGTAACCAGACTGGGTGGCATCGTGCCGCCCGCTTTTGCTTTGTCGCCTTTTTTCAATGCATCCGCCACTTCCGGCGGCATGTAGGTTTCGTCATGCTTGGCCAGCACTTCGCTGGCATTGAATACGCCGTTCTCGGCGAGCCGCCCCTGCGCGATCATGCCGGTGCCTTCTTTAAATAAATCCGGCAGGATACCCTTGTAGGTCACTTCCATGGTCTGCGCATTGTCGGTGACTAGAAAATGCACCGTCAGCCCGTCGTTTTCGCGTTTGAGACTGCCTTCCTGCACCAACCCGCCGACGCGGAAGGTGCGGTCACGCGGCGCCTGATTGGCCTTCACCTCGCTGGGTGTGTAGAACACGTTGAGATTCTTGCTCAACGCCGTGAACACGAACGTGGCTGCCAGACCCAGCAGTGAGACGCCCAGGAGGACAAACATCAACCTTTTATTGCGTGCTTTCATGGCTTTCAACCCTCACTTGCTCAACATCCACGGTCCGCGCCAGCCGCGCGAGTGTTTCGCGATGACGGCGCATGACCAAGATCACTTCGGCAATCATTAACACCGCCGTCACGGCATAGGAACCCCAGACAAAAAAGGCGTATCCGCCCATTGCAAAAAAATCCGACCAGCTCGCCCAGATCATTTGCGCGACTCCAGCGCCAGCTCGGCCACCCACGCGGTGTTGCGCTCACGCTCTAAAATTTCGCTGCGCACGCGCGCCAATACTACGGCGATGGTATACATCCAGAACGCCATAGCCATCACAAACATGGCCCACAGCATGGTTTCCGCCATTTTAGGCGCCATCGTCGGACTCACCGAGGCGCCTTGATGCAAGGTGTTCCACCAGCGTACCGAAAAGTAAATAATAGGCACGTTGATCACACCAACAATCGCCAGCAACGCGCTGGCGCGGGCAGCGCGGCGCGGGTCGTCGATGGCCGAACGCAGCGCAATATAGCCGATGTATAAAAACAGCAAGATCAGCTCCGACGTTAGCCGCGCATCCCAAATCCAGTAGGTGCCCCAGGTCGGCTTACCCCACAATGCGCCGGTCCACAGCGCGATAAAAGAGAACAAAGCTCCGGTAGGCGCCAGCGCGCCCGCCATCATATCTGACAACTTGGTGTTCCAAATCATTCCCACCGCCGACCAACCGGCCATGACCACATAAATAAACATGGACATCCATGCGGCCGCCACATGCACAAAAATAATGCGGTAACTTTCACCTTGCTTGTAATCGGACGGGGCTACGAAGAAACCGAGGTACAGCCCAATTGCGGTTAATACCAGAGCTAACCCGGCGAACCACGGCAATAATTTACCCGCGAGTGGGTAGAAAGCCTTGGGTGAGGAAAAGCTCAACAAGAAATTCAAGGTGCCTTACTCCACACTGATCCGTAGCGCCGCACTTGCGGCGAGCGGCGCCAGAAACATCGATAGCGCCAAAAATGCTCCAAGCAAATATAAATAGGCATCGAACTCCACGCTCACTGTTTGCGCTTCCACCGCTCCGGCGCCGAAAATCAGCACCGGAATATAAAGCGGCAACACCAGCAGCGACACCAGCACGCCGCCGCCGCGCACCCCTAAAGTAAGTGCCGCGCCCACCGAACCCAGCAGGCTGAGCACCGGTGTGCCGAGCAATAACGTCAACATCAGCAACCCGATGGATTGCGCTGCCATTCCCAGTTGCATGCCCAGCAGCGGCGACAGCAACACCAGCGGCACACCCGTGAGCAACCAGTGGGTTAACACTTTACCCAGCACCAGCAGCGACAAGGGGTGCGGTGCAAGCAGCAGCTGCTCCAGCGTACCGTCTTGATAATCCGCCGAAAACAGGCGCCCCAACGCCAACATCGATGCCAACAATGCCGCTACCCAAATCACGCCCGGCGCGATCACTCGCAGCATTTCCGGGTCCGGCCCCACCCCCAAGGGAAACAGGGTGACGGCGATTATAAAGAAAAACAGCGTCGTGAACACATCGGCGCGCCGCCGCATGGCCAGCGTGATATCCCGCGCCACCACCGTGCGCAAGGCACTCCATAAACTTAACTGGCCCATGTGTCGAGATTGATATGACAATGCGCACCGGCAGAAATTTCAACATCCTGATGAGTTGTGTACATCACCAGCCCGCCGGCGCCCAGATGATTCGTGATTACGCTTTGCAATAAATTCACCGCGTGCGTGTCCAGCGCGGTGAACGGCTCGTCCAGAATCCATAACGTGGTCCCGCCCAGCAGCAGACGGGCCAGCGCCACGCGGCGCTTTTGCCCTTGCGACAACACCTTGCTGGGCAAGTCGGCGCGGCCCTTCAAGCCCATTTGATGCAGCGCGTCGCGAATGCGCCGTTCCTCCACGCCAAGCCCGGCGAAACGCGCATAAATGGTGAGATTTTCCACGGCGGTGAGTTCGTCCTTGATGCCGTTGAGATGACCGATGTAGGTCAATTCGCGATTGAACTCGTCGCGCAGCTCACGGATTTTTTCGCCGCGCCACAAAACCACCCCGGCCGCCGGTTCGAAGAGTCCGCACACGATCCGCATCAGGCTGGTTTTGCCGCTGCCGTTGGAACCTCTCACGTGCATGAGCTGCCCGGCGCCCAATTCAAAATTCATGGCCGAGAACAGCGGCGTATCGCCGCGCCGGCATTCAAGATCGCGGACTTGCAGCATGACGGGGAAGAACCTCAGCAGACGCGCAGCGTTATACGCAGCGGATTGTCGGGATGCTTAATAAAGGCGGGGCAGTCTAGCACAGGGGGATTTAGACGAGCTACCCGCATAAGGAGGCGCTGATTTAAGCAGTTTCGGGAAGCCGCGCCCCGGTAACGCGCAACGACTACACAGACTTGCGCGGCTATCAACCCACGGCTTTCTTGGATTTTGCATCAACCTGGCCCCTTTGTGTGGCCCATTGAGCTAATAGTTTTTCGTATTCCCCGTGCACCCGTTCCCACGTGAAGGTTGCCGCATGCCGCTCGCGGCTGGCTTGTCGCATGCGCTCGATCTGTGCCGGGTCGGAAAAAATGGCGTCGAATTGTTCGGCACATTGCTGCTCATTGCCGAAATAGTGCGCACCCGGGCCGGCCGCCCAGCGATTGAAACGGTTGTCGTGCGCCAGTACGGCGGTACCGGCGCCCATCGCCTCGACCAAGGAAGGATTGGTTCCCCCGACTTGATGACCATGCGCATAAAGCAACGAATGAAAGCGCAGCGCGCTCACCACCTGCTTGTCGTAAAGCGCGCCGGCGAATACGACTTCGTTCCCGGCCGCGTCCAGCACCTGCTTGTGATAAGGCTTGTCAGGATCGTATTTACCCAGCACCACCAGTTTCATGCCACGCGGTTTACGTGAGAATGCGGCAACGATTTCCAGTAACGAGTTTTCCGGTTCCGGCCGTGCGATCACCATGGCATAACCGCCCGGTTGCAATCCGTATTGCGCCAGCACGCCGCTATCATGCTGGTCGATCCGGTCTGAAGCATACGGAATCATGGTGATTTTCGTCGCGGCAATGCGGCTGGAGAGGTGCACCTTGATTTCCGGATGATCCGCGATCAAATGATTGCCAAGCCAGCACCCCGCGCGTTCGTTCAGATACAGCCACGCGCGCTCCAGCGTGCTCCACTTTTGCCGCCGCCACTCGATGCCGTCCATGTTGATCAGGTTGGTGATGCCCTTGAGCCGGTAAGCCAGACAAAACAACGCCGTGTTATAGCCAAGTGTCAATACCAGACCCGGCTCGCGCGCCGCGTGCAGGGTGGACTTCCAGTCGAAAACCACCGTGCTGGTGGCGCCCAATTGCGCCACCGGAATATGCACCCGGCGCACGCCCCTCCAGACATCCTCATGCACTTCGCCCGCGCCATCCTGCTGGCAGTACACCGTGACTTGCCAGCCGCGCTCCACCAGATAAGGGGCCAGGTGTTCAGCAAAGGTTTCGAAGCCGCCGTGCGCGGCAGGCACGCCGCGTGTGCCGAGGATACGTATTGTTTTGATCATGCGTTGAATCTCAAATTAGCGCCGCCTGATCCGTTGCGTGTCTGTGCTTCGTGGTGGTCACCCCCAGCGATTCGTACAGCGTCAGCATCCGATCGAGGTACAGCTTTTCGTTAAACTGCTCTTCCACACAGCGCCGCGCCTTCTGTCCCATGGTCATGATTTCCGCATCGGGTTGGCGTTGCATTTGCGTCAGCCGTTCCGCCAGTTCGTCAACCGAACCACTTTGGAACAACCAGCCGGTTTCCCCTTCACTTACCATTTCCGGAATCCCGCCGATGCGCGCGCCGAGCACCGGTTTGCCGCAGGCATAAGACTCGAGAATGCTCATGGATGCGTTCTCATACCACTCCGAAGGCAAAACCATCGCGCGTGCTTCGCGCACTTGTTTCCAGAGTGGGGCACCGCTTACAAAACCCAGGAACTCGATATCGCCGCCCACTTCGGCGGCCAATGTTTTAAGCGCCGCCTCTTCCGGTCCGGTGCCTGCAATTCGCAAGCGCACGCCAGCTCGGGCCGCCGCGCGGATCAGGGTTGCTACGCCTTTCTCCAAGGCCAGCCGCCCGAAGTAGAAAAAGTAATTACCTGGCTCGTAGCGAGGAACAAATTCTTGCGCGCGCACGAAATTGGGAATAAACACCAGCTTCTCCGCGGGCCATCCCCACTCGATATGCTTGTTCCGGAAAAATTCGCTGGGCGCGACAATGCGGTCCAGATTGTCGCGATACAATCCCAGCGCGCGATGCACCGCCGATTCCACCATCACCAGCGAACTCACCGCCAGCGAGTCGCGCAGACAGCGGTTAAGCGCCACGTTCAACAAGTTGCCGTCCTTGCATTTCTCGCAGATACCGCCGCGATTGAGCATCTTATAAGCCGGGCAGCACAGTTTGAGATCGTGTGCGGTCATCACCACGGGCACGCCGCGCTCCTTGAGCAAAGGCAGCACGGACGGCGAAATATGGTGATAAATACAATGCACATGTGCCACGTTTGGACTAAAACGCGCGAGCAGTTTATCGAGCTTGCGGCGCGCTTCCAGGGAGTAAATGATCTTGCCCGCCATCGCGAGTTTTTGCAGGACCCCGTAGGCATGTCCAAGCTCGATCTCGTCGACGAAAAATTCGCTCCACGGCGACGCGACATTCTTCGGGTGATGCATGGTCATGACCGCCGTGTTCCAGCCCAAGCCGCGAAACAGCGTGTCGTGCTCGAAGAACACCGCGTCGGACCCGCCACGGCGGTAGTGATAAGTGTTGATACTCAGAAGATTCGGCATTGAAATTGATTGCGCACTTAAACTGCGGAACACGACAAGAGGTCAGCGGGCTTGCTTAGCCCTGTAGTTGCCCACCCTACCTTTTTACCCACCTCGTACCCTTCCATGAATAACCGGCGGAGGTCATTGTCGGAAGCCGTACTTAAGCCAAACCATGACCAACTGCTTGTGATCAGCTTTAGCCGACCGATGGCGACGTCTCGATTGGTCTTGTAACGATCCCATGGTGACGCCTTATTTAGCCAATAATCCGCTCCAAGGCCAAGCAGGTAGCCGCCGCTAGTTTGACCTGCTTTCGCACTATTGGAAACGTTTTCCACTCTGGCTTGAAGAAGTACAACAACACCACAGATGTCCTTATCCGGTAATTGAGCACGGCCTTGTAACGGCCAGAAATGGAATGCGGCACCCGCCTCAAAGCTTATATTGGTAACGCCGATTTCTCTTTGAAATAGAGGTGCGGGTTTATTGATGTTGCTTTGAAAGTCACTACGAAATTCGCGGCCCTCAATGTCCCCCGCCTGCAGACCGACCCACTTACGAGCCGCACCATGGCAGATCAAGGTTTGAAGGTTTCTAAGCTGGACATAACCCAGATTCTCGGCCGTATTTTCAATTGAAAATACTTGACCCCAGCCAGTGATGGCAGAAAAATTTCCTGGATGATTGCCCGCGCCAAGCCGTGGTCGTTTTGCCCAGTCATAGCTCTTAGGCACTCCTTTCGGGGTTCCTTCATGCTCAAGCGTCTGGTCTGCATTAATCTCAAGAAGTTGCGTAAGTTCAATATTCAACCGTTCGGTGGAGGCTACAGAACTCAAAGAGAACCCGCCAAACAGCAGAGTAAGGAAGAAAAACATCGGAAGATTAGTTCTTAATATTTTCATGAGCTGTCCTTATGCGGAATGCCAATGCGCCGCCGCAAAAATAAAACATGATCATCGCGGTAAAATTGTTGACTAAATTTTCGCTCATAAAATAGATGGCCACAGTAAGCAGTGCCACGGTTTCCCAGCGACGCCCGCAATGGTAAATGATCAACCCGATGATCAATACGAATCCAGTGAAGGTCAACAAACCACATTCGAATAAAATCCTTAAATAGTCATTATGTGGCACCAAATGAATCCGAGCCATTGTTGCGGAAGCCCCAACCCCAAAGCCAAATACCCAATCAAATACGGAGCCGCTTCCGTAAATATCCAGCAAATCTAGCCAATGCTTGAGTCTGAATATAAACGACAGATCACTTGTATGTAGTTGCCTTACAAGGTCAGCGAAGCTGACGGTGGTTAAATTAATGTTGCCTCCGGCAATCAATCGATAGCTATCGATCACCACGGTAAGTCTGGAAAACAGGTCCAAGCCGGGGGCAAAAAAATACAACCCACCCAGAGCAATGGCGGCGGGTATCGCGTAGAGCAGCATCCGTGGCCTAGCTACTAAGATCGTTAGTGACAGCGTGATCGCAACCAGTACGCCAAGCGTGCCGAATGCGGTACCTACCAATAAATAAATTAAGAGATGCTTGACGGGTTTCCCCGTAAGTACGGTATAGAAAGCAATCAGAGTAACCGCATAAAGTGCCGCATTGTTGCGATTTGCAAATATCGATGCATTCAGCGCTGATCCGAATGACGACAACCCAGTTGCAAGCTGCCATAGCCAGAGGCACAGAGGGATCAATATGAGTGAGAGAAATAGCAGAGGAGTATTGCCCTGCGTCCACAACCAAGAACGACGCTGCGCCTCAAAAGACATGCCGAATGCAAGGAAGGCAGGGGCGATCAGCATCTTGAGCGCATCGGGCCAATCGAGAGTGCGGATATTAAAAGCAAGCGAAACAAACATGCCGTAATAATACAGAGCAATGGCGATAGCGAATCCAAAAAACACGTTCTTTTGATGCGGCAGATTAAATGAAATTAACGCCATGAACAGAAAAATTCCAAATGCCGCGGCATTGGACACTGCCTTGAGTAGACCAGATCCGGTCAAACCGACGAGGAACAATAAGGCCACGTAGCCGACGACAGAATACAAGAACATTTCTGTCGGATCTTTGTTAGGCGATTTCATCACAGCAGCCATATTACGAACGGCATAACGGGTAAATCGCGCTGAGCGTGTGGCCGCCGCACTAACAGATCGCCTCGCCGTTGATGGCGGACTGCAGCTTGCGAACTGATGCTTCCCAACAGAACTGGTGCTTTACCAAGCCGCGTCCTGCTTCTCCCATCGACGTTCGGCGTGCAGGATTTCGAGTAAGCTGAGAAATCGCATCAACAAATTCAGCCGTGGTGAGGGAGGAGCAAGCGATCCCATGCTCCCCGTTCTTGAATCCGACGATGCCATTGAAGGCGGCCGATCCACCCACCACAGGCACGCATGACGCCATGGCTTCAAGTGTTTTATTAATCAAACCAAATCCTTTGAACACTGGACTTAAGGCAATCAGCGCTTGGCTATAGAGTTGTCGAAGATCCTCGACGAACTCCATGTGCGTGGTCCGGGGTGAGGCTTGGATTGCTTGCATAAGTAAATGCGGCGCGCCTTTTCCGACGATCACAAGCTGAAGATGTGGGCTTTCCTTAATCACTTTGGGCCACATTTCCCTTACCAGCCACCACGCGATAGGAGCATATTCTCCGCTCAATTCGGCGACGAACACTACTTTATTGTTTTCGGGCAATGGCGCTAACCCGAAGTAATCTTCACGGATACCATTGGGAACCAGCACAACACGCGATGCAGTTTCGGGCGAAACCAGCCGCGCCATGAGATCGAGATCGGTCTTGGTCTGTAAAAGCACATGGCGATATCCGGCTAAGAGCCGCGCTTCTATTTTGGCTATCCGCCGATACCGCAATCGATCAGCCAGACTTTTAACAGTCGCCTTGATTGCCCCGAAGTTTTGTCGCCCTCGGAAATAATACTCGGCGGTCGTGCAATCGTTAACAGCAGCTATTGAAAGACGGCAGCAGGTATTTTCCTGCAAACCGGAAGAGCGCCATTTGGCGACTGCGCTCATAGGCGAAACAATTACGGCATCTACCGGAGCATGCTTTTCAAGCACCGCCAGATTTTCATTTCGCCAACCATGTTGAAACATTTCAAGTCCGGCCACCTCGTTAAACACTCTGGACACCTTGCCTTTTCGTGTTAGGTAGACGACATGAATCTTGCCAAATATTCTCTCGTTCTCCGCAAGGGTGTTCGCATCGACAGGTGAAGCATGATCTGCGAATAGCAGGATCGTTATGGTTTGTTTCTGTTGCAAACGGATAGCGTAATTATAGGTAGGAAGCGTAATACCGTTGCGCGGCGGGTAAGGAAGTTGATCCGTTACCAACAGAATTGATGGAGTGTTTGGCGTCTTAGTCATCAAAACCCCGGCAGTATTGCTCGTCGTCAATTTCGATACCTACTTCAAGTAGTGTTGGCCTTCGCACGCATCTATTGACGAGCGTATTTCGCTGCAGGCACTTATGCGCCCCGCAACTATTGCTCGTGGGCCAGGTCCGGGCAAAATCTGAGCTAATTGCAGACCGCACGGAGACGCTGAAGAGTTTTCCGCACACCGTTCCCAAGCTTCTGATGGCATCGCCGAATCATGAAAAATACACGTACACGTGCCGCGTAAAATGCAGAACCATTGCCAGGCCCATAATTGAGGAGTCTCCCGCCGTGTGAAGTTATTCGCGCGGAGAGCAGCTTTTCAAGAAGTATTGAACCGGACTTATCACGCCGCAAAGCATCGGGCACTTCATGTCGCCCGGTGTGCGCCACCCAGCCACCCATCGCAGGGTTAGGCGACATCCAGTCGGCTAGATATCGCCGCAAACTTTCAGAAGCCTGGAGACCGATCGAGAATGTATCGCCTGCGACAACAGGCGCACGGAAGACCGTGGGCTCAAAAACGCGGCGATTTAGAACATCCATAGCCGCAGAGTTCAGATAGAAGAGGTTTGATCGAACCCAACTGTTGAACCGGTAGTCACACAAGCTAAATTCATTACCTATCGATTCAACCTTCCCAACGATCGATGGGCTAGGCGATGACTTTGCCGTCTCAATGTGGCGTGTAAAACGCGCTATATCTGAGCGAAACAAAGGATAATGCCTGCCCGCAGTGTCATTCATGATGATCAAGTCATCACCTGCCCGGGTCACAGCATCGATACCCAGTTGGTATGCACCAAACTCCCAATCCGTGCCGGCGTATGAATAAAACTCAGGAGTCACTGCAATTCCCAACTTACGGAGTTTGCGCATAAACGAATCAATTGAACGTTCATCACGATAAACAACACAAATCCGTTTCCATGGAATATGTTTACCAATCCGTGCAATTTGCACCGCCAAGCTCGTTCCGGCCCGGGTATCAAATAGATAACAAACTAGATTCATTGGCGGCCGTATCGCAATCGCTGAGGGGGGTTGTTCTGACGAATGCATCTCAGGTCGAAGATCGGCATCAAGGCTGAAGCGCACGCTTCGCATCCCTAACAGGCACCTCATTTTTGATAGGCGCCTCGGTAAGCTGAGCTAATACGTCGGCTAACTGTCCTACATATTTATCCAGATGCGCTTCGGCGATCTCCAATCCGCTGCGGATTTTAACTATGAGCTCCGCCCGATTATTAAACCCATCCAAAACAACTTGCGTCGCTTGTTCAGTGTTTAATGTTTTCGCATCCGCGATCCACTCATATCCAAGCATGGAGAACAGGCCATTGAACTTGCGGCTGTATGCGACTGGCACGACCGGAACCTGTGACGAGAACGCGGCAATACACGCATGCATCCTTGCTCCCGTGACAAAGTCCATGCCGGAGATGAACGACTTCGCCTCACTCGGACTACTAAATTCCGGTGCAACCTGAACACTCGGGAATTCACTTTTGAGTTGGGCGCAGGCGGTGCGATCATCGTCCCGCGGTAGATCGTTAGGAATGACATGAGGAATGAGCCAGACTTCATAATTCGAATTAGCACTCCAAACCATCAGCAATTGACGTACGTGAGCCGGATAGTCAAGCGTAAGGCCAAATTGATTCCCCCCGGTATAACCGCCGGAAAACAACAGTCCGGAAACATTGATACCGATACGAACCTTGCCTGTGCCGGGATGGGCGGGACGGATGTAGGGAAGGCGAAATGCCACATCGACGATTTCATCGGAGTTGTCGCGAATTTCGAATTTTTTCAAGTATGCGAACGATAAAGAATCGCGGGCGTAGATCTTGTAGCAGCGACTCATCACTTCGAAGGCAATCCAACGGGTATACCATCGATCAAACGGACCGATGGTCTGCGGGCTCAAAATCAGAAGTTTCTTTTTTAGCAATACCGCGATCTTTGTCAGCACGAAAACAAAGTAGCGGCGCAAACCGTAGATGTCCGTGAAGCTATCACCCTCGCCGATATCAAGGACGACATCGCACTCGTGCACTTCGCGAAAAAAAGCAGAGCGGCCCGTAATGAGTTCTTTCAAGGAAATTTTGCTGCCCAACCTAATCCTGCCATCATCCAATCCATACCGCGAACCGCCTTGTGTTCCAAACACCACAAACTCGATTTCCACGCCTGCCTTCGCCGCCGCCTCATCACAAATCGCGATTTGAGATTGGCTGAGTGCGCCCACCCCGAAATTATCCGACTGAAAAGAATGCCAGAGAAGACCGATGGTCAGCTTCGGCCGAGTGCGCTCTTCAGCACGCTTCATGCTACTTCTCCCTTGGCTCTTTTGTAGGTTCCGATCGCGTTGCGCAGCCACATCGTCGGCTTCGCGGATAAAGAGGCGCGCAGCAGCCCTAAGTTACGGTATTTCGGTGCATGACCGAGCGCCATCCACGCAGCCAGTGTCCGCCCGAGTACAACCTTCTTACGCATAACCTGATAGGGCTGCATCTTGGCTATTTCGCCTGTATCCAGAGACTCAATCACGAGCGCCCCATTCCTAACCGCGTCCTGAATCAAGTTGACGCCCGCACGGGTGCGGCCAAGCACCAGGCTGCGTCCATCACGTTCTTCAAAAGACGGATAACCGCTCTCGCCGTACCATGCGTCCGCGCACACCACGTCGGCAAATTCGCCTGTACCGTCCGGACAAATCTTGCAGCGGAACTGCAAATGGCGATTGAGTATTTCGCCCCACGAAGTGGAGTAATCCATTTCAGCAACTGTTCCGTCCTTGCATACAGCGCGCGCCTTCCCGGGCCAGCCGTCACCACGATAGCGGAACGAGACCACGTCGTTCGCGTCGACACCCATTGCACGCAACACTTCCTCCGTACCGTGCCGGCTGGGCACGCCAGCACACATAAATGACAGCAGGAAGGGTATTTGCTCTCGTATTCGCTCATCCACACGCATCAGCGCTCGCAGCGCCGCTACATCACATGGCTTCCCGACAAACGCAAACCGCTTGCCCGTTTCCAGCAGTGTCCTCAGATCTGCGAGCGGAGCGGAGGGTCCGTAGCGCGACCCCGCAGCACGAAGAATATCTGCGCGGCTTCGCGACACCTGTAGCCGGTTTCCCAAGGGATCGTCAGGGTCCGCCGCATTCTGCGCAACGAAGTCGACAACACCTGACTCCAGTAGATAGGCGCAGAGCGCCGAAATGGCGCCTCCGGACGAACCGATTCTCCTCATTTCCGCACTCGTAGAGTAGCCCGTGGCGCAGGACAGTAATGGCCCCCATATCGCATGCTTCGTAGACGGCGATGACGGCTCGTGTCGAACCTGCACGCCTGGGCAGATGGCAGAAAACGTTGCGGATTCGGCGGGCGTGATTGCTGAATGGACCTGAGGCCTCATATACCCTGCTTTGCTAAGCTCCATTGCCACCTTACCCGGTTCGCCAATGGCAGCACACACACCGCATCCGGCGCAAAATCCGGAACTAACAACTCTTGCTATTGGATCAACGTTCCGCATTTTAATTGCCTAATTTTTTATCACGTCCGTATCCCCGACCTAGCAAAGTAGTCAGCGGGAATAAATGAGCGTTGGATTACTCCGGATCATTGCAGGTAATTTCTGCTTCTCAGAGCCACTATTCAGTAGCGCAATCTCAAATCAACCAATCTGGATTTCTTTTAAGTAAGCGTGTTTGACGAATAAATGGGGATTTCTGTCGACCATCTTCCTACCTGACCAGCCGTTTCAATTTGGTTAAGACGGGCCAAAACATGGTGTTCCGCAATCTCCTCTTAATTGCCACCTTGATAGGCGCGGGCGGTATTAGCTCTTTATCAAGTTGTTGATCGGACCAAGGCACTACCGCAGCAAATACACTAGGATTCTTCCCATAAATTCCCATCAAATAACAAGGCTTCACCTCACCCAACTTGCCTAGAGATTCGTCAAGTCCTAAAACTTTCGGCAATATTTGGTCATACATATCATTTGTACTGGTAACAAATGGGAAATAAATTCCCCCATATAGAACCTCACGCACGCAATTGCTGGAAAAATAGGTTCTAACAAGAGCAAGAAGATCTGCAGACCTAACCGACTCAAATCCTGGTACTTCCCATCTTTTAGGAATGCGAAAATCGATATCAGGAAACTCTCTTTTTAAAACCCCCATTCGCTCCTCTGAAAACTGCCATCTTGTTTCACCTATGTACTCGTAAATCATAATGATGCCATTCACTTTCAACGCCTGATTTAATTGAAATAGAACAGATTCGAGATTAATTAGATGATGGAGCACACCATGGCAGAGAATAAAATCGTAACTATCACTGGGCAATTCCATGAAATTAAAATCACCGGCCACCACATTTACGCCTACCTCACCAATCCTATTCTTCTCATTAACATCCGCACAAAGCTCCACCGCCTCAATTGTTTTTGTAAACCCTTTATCCACGAGATACTTCTCTACCCGCCCAAGACCCGATCCCACGCTAAGACATTTTTCTCGCGGTCCAAACTCTTCTATAAACGAATCCAGCCAATCAGCGTAGTGTTTTGAATGTGATTTACCCCCAAGGATTCTTGCCTTGTAATCCAATATGGGCTGTCTGTTAATTCTGTTTTCACTAATATCATCTAAAGAAACATCACTGCCAATAAGCATCTCTTGTTCTAGCGCATACTGATATGACTCACGTGATGCCTGAACCGAAGAAACTACGTAAATATTATTCGGTAATTTCATTTTTTACCCCCCAAACCATTATCCACTTCGCCCATCAACAAAAACAAATCGTTAAGAGTCATACAGGCGCCGCTATGTATATAAACCCACAAACTATGATCGTAGATAAGAAAATCATAGGAGTGTCTAATCTACCCTCTCTCGCCATCCTAAAGACGTACAGCGGCAACAACAAAACATTGCCGGCAATTAGCGCGAGTAGCCATCCGGTATTTCCATAGGTCGGCACAAGAACGAGGCTGGACAAGCCGATAGCTGCCCAATGGATGACCGAGGCAACAGCACGAAATCTTTGGTACCCCTGGGCCGTTAATAATATTCCCCACCCTGCCACCACGAACCTCAGTATGAACAAAGTCCCAAACCAAGGCATTAGCGCAACTAACGCATGAAAAGAGTCTCCAAATATCAAGTGAACAAGAAGTTCAGCACCCAAAAAAAACACGAGACCACCGACTCCACCGACCACCAAGAACGCCAATTGGACACGCCGTTGTTCGATCGCACCCTTTTCCGCTGAATACGCGCTAGCAGAAGCCCGAGGTAGAAACACATTGGAGATCACAGCGGCTCCTTGCTGTCCGGCCAGAAACAGCCGCATCCCTGCCTGATACACTCCCACCGACGCGGCACCAAGATAATGATTCAGAACGAGGCTGTCGACTTGCCCGAAGAGCGACCCCATTCCAGCATCAATTGCATAGGCATACGTTCTCCGGATGTTGTGCAACGCCGTACCGATACCCGCCGGACGCACACGCCCGAGCACGCGCGACAGCTCCCCATAGGTAATCACGGCAACCAAAGATCTCGATACAAGATATGCAGCCGCAACTGCAACGACGGAGCGAGTAAGTATTGCAGTTACTGAAACGACGAAACCATTAACCGCCGCACCAACTGCGACCGCTCTTGCGTCTACATCAAACCTGTCTCGTGCTCTAAACCCAGCGCAAAAGAAATCCGCATACCCTTCAATCAGCATCGCCGTTAACAGCAGCAAAAAGATTTCCCGCTCGCCTTCAGCTATTACCGGCACGAAGGCAAAGCCCATGACCATCACCAGAAGACTTAGCATGAGCTTGGCACTCAGCGACTCCGAAATGAGCTGGAGCGTCATTTCCGGCGTCCGCCCAATCTCGCGCAGCAAATACGTTCCAAGTCCGAAATTGCTCAGCACACCTGCCAGACCAGCAACTGACATCCAGAACATCAGCAACCCGAAGCCTACAGGCCCTAAGGCGCGTGCGGTTACGGCTAAGGTTATGACACCGGCCACGAGGCGAATACCAGTGCCAACAGCCATGAGGGAAAGGTTCTTGATTATGACCATTGGCGAGGATGCATCGAGCGATTCAGTATCGGCATCCGGAGCATGGGCAAAATGAGTGCTCGCTGGTGCGCGGATCCCGAGAGTAGACGCTATGTGGATGTCTCCATAACCGGTGGCATCGACCCTGTAAAATGTGGCAAAGCAATCAAGGCTTTTCGCAGGTTGCTTAAGGACGACAGCCAAAACAAAGCGGACTCCACTTGGTTTTGGTGATACCCAGCCATTGCACTCATGAAATTTCGGGTCGGGTTGCGCGCGACAAGTACATTGGATTGCCTGCTAGGCGCGATCGTTGCTCTGGCGTCAAATTTTGTAGTAGCGCTTGAACAAACTTATCCTGGTCCATAAAGGCTTGAGCACTGTTCGTGTCGATAGAAGAAACCCGAAACAACAGCCCGTCTGGAATTACACCTGCCAGTCCGTAGTTCAGCTCTATGAATCTTTTCTCAATTCCACCCAGCGACACATGATCACCAATCGTAGTCCAATAGGTGACAGGTTCGTAACGTCGCTGTTTCTGATTGGTTTCCAGTCGGCGCAATGGAATCACGCCTTGGATAGTATCGAGCGTGTCTAAGCGACTCGATGTGACTTCAAATCCCTGCGCTGGATAACAAGCTTCTGGATAGTGAACTGCCAGGATGTCACGCTGCTCTTTTCCGTATGCGATCGAGAGCATTATGGAGTGAGCGGTACGCGTATTCGTGTAGGTTCGAGACAGGGTTTGCGAGTAGATCCTGTTGAGGTTGGCTTGAACATCCGGGCTCACGGAGAAGAGCGCGGCAGTGGTATCCAGTGTCCATTCCCCGAACTGTTTCGGAATCAGTGTTTCCAGATCAATCTTGGGTGCGTTGTCGGCGATTTTTTGGCTGGGCGTCATGACCAGCGCGAGGACCGCGGCGGCCAGCATCGCAACTCCGGCAAGCAGATATTTGGCAGGCGCGCGGCTCACCGTCCAAGCTCCAGGCGCCATGTATATGCATTAAGCCGCGCGTGCGCATTAAGGGTGAACATGGCGGCGCCTTCGAATGATATGAGCTAGTAAATAATCGAGTGCGAACAGCGCGAGCACCGCCATGACAAATTCGGCGATGGCCGCGAAGTCGTGCATGAAGCCTTGTCCCGCGCCGTCGCCCAAGTGGTAGGTGATGAGTGCCAGCGCAAGCACGCGGCCGATGTTCGCGGCGAACGCGATGGGCAGGATACTGGCGATCAACAGCGTATCGTGTAAGCCGCCTTTGTAGCCGCGCAGGTAAACGTAGAGCAATCCCATCGCGCTTAGCGAGAACATGGAATTAAGGCCGGAGCAGGCATCGGCGACCAGCAATTGGTAATAACCCACGGTGAGCACCACGCCGTTGCGGCTGATGGGATACCCAGCCGTATGGAGCACGTGGTCGACCACACTAGACACCAGTTGTTTGAGCGGGCTAGTGAGGCTATCAGTAACAAAGCCGGGCAACGGCACCAGGAAGATTAAAAAAAGGATGGGGAACCACAACACTTTTACGGCACGCCAGCCTTTGAGTAACCAGACGCACGCGAACAGCACCGGCAGTTGTGAGCCGACTTCAAATGAAGAAATACCTTGTGAGCGGCCCAGCACGTAAAGCAATAGCCCAAACACCAGCAGCACAGAGGCGGGTAACAGAGCACTTTTCGTTTCTTGCGCAGGCGCGGCGAGTGCCGCGCGGCGGCGCACCATCAGCCAAAGCGCAACCAGCAGAATAATCGGGCCGTGGCCATTGTCCGGTGTTTGCCAGAGGGTGTGGGCCAGGTTGATGTATGTGGGCACGTAGAGCACCAGCAAACCCAACAGCACCGGCCACCACTGGAGGAGAGGATTTTGTTGTGATGCGTCGGAATGGGCAACAGCGTGCATGGAGATAGACATTACATTAATGAATTCAGTCGACGGCGTTGTTTAGACTTCGTTGAGTACATTACCCACCACCTGCGCTCCGGCATCGCGCAGAGTCTCGATGAGCTCGCGCAAATCATTCAGACGAGTGCGATTTTTGCGCGCCACGGTCAGCGCGCCGGCCGCGCGCGCCGCGAGCATGGGCACGTCGCTGCTGGTCAGCCCGGCTGGGGTGTCGATCAGAATCACTTCGTAGCGTGTCGACAACTGGCGCAACAGTTCAATGAACACCGGCCGGGACAGCAGTTCGCTGGGATTGGGTGCCTGCGGTCCGGCGGTGAGCACGGAAAGATTTTTAAGATGCGGCACGCGCTGGATGAGATTCATCTGCACCATGCCGGCCAGCGTACTGGAAAGTCCCGCGCGGTTTTCGAGATTGAACAGCTCGTGCAGGTGCGGGGCGTGCAGATTGGCATCCAGCAACAGGGTATTTTCGCCAAGCTGGGAAAACACCACGCCCAGATTAGCCGTAAGGTAGGTGCGTCCATCTCCGCTGTTGGGACTCATGATCGCGAGGGCGCGCTGGGTGGGTGTAAACCAGCGCAGCAGGAGCTGGGAACGTATCGCGCGCAGCACTTCGACCTGCGGGCTGGCGGGTTCGTAGACTGCCACCAGTTGCGGACTGAATTCACCGATATTGCGCGCCAGATACGGGTAATCAAACTGGCGGAACAGCGCCTCTTTGAGCTGTTCTTCGGTGATCAGGCCCAGGTGCGTGGCGGCATGCCCGAATGGCAGGTTGAGCTCTCTTTGCGTGCGCAGAATGGGTTCGATCTGGTCCGGCCGCAGCAGATGAAGTTCGAGCATGACGGCGCCCAGACGGCGGTCATAGGCTCCGGGCGATGAGGTGATTGCTTTATTCACGTAGGTGTTTCCTGATCCGCTTACGCCATGCTGGGTTTTGGCTGGCGCCGTGTCTTGAATTTATTCAATACGCCAAGCACCGGCACGTCCAGGCCGGTTTTGATGTCGCCGGGCGAGCGCACCACGCGGTTGAGCATTTCGGCGAGCAGCGCCAAGCCCACGGCCAGCAATGTTCCCAGTACCACCGACAAAGCGATATTGAGGATCAGCTTGGGTTTGACGGGGCGGTATTCGGGCCGGGCCGCGTTGAGTACTACGATGTTGGTTTGTCCCACCTGGCTTTGCATATTGGACTGGCTGAAGCGCTGCATGGCGAAGTCGTAAGCCTTTTGCGCATTCTGTACTTCGCTGGCCAGCACCGTCACCATGTTGCTCTGGTTTTTGAGTAATAGAATGCGCGACTTCTGTTCTTCCACGGCCGTGCGCATGGCGGCTTCGCGCTGTTGCGCGGCCGTGGCCGAGCGGCGCACGCTGTCGAGAACCGTCTGCATTTCGCTTTTAACGCGCGCCTTGAGAGAGCGCAATTCCTCCATCGCGTGCAGGTAATTCGGATTATTTTCGCCCAGCTTGGTGGAGAGTTCGCTGACCTTGGCTTCCTGCGCAACCACGTCGCTCTTGAGGCGTTGCACCAGCGGATTGTTGAGAACCTCGGGCAGGTCTTCGGGATTCTTGATCGAACCGCCCTGGATGCGTGCCTGCTCGGCCATGCTCTGCGCTTGCGCGGCCACCATCTGGCTGACCAGGTCGTTAAGCCGCGCATTTTCGAGACTCAGACGTTCATCGGTGCTGACGATGCCTTTTTCATTTTGAAAATGCGTCAGGTTTTCTTGCGCCTTGGCGAGATTGGCGCGCGCCGTCTGCAATTGTTCGTCGAACCAACGCGAGGTATTGCGGGCCGGCTCGACGGTGAGTTCGAGCGTGGTGCCGATGTAAGCCTGTGCAAACGCATTGGCGACCACGGCGGCGAATTCCGGATCGGCGCCGCTAAACGAGACCGCCAGCACGCTGCTTTCGCGGCTTGGGGTTACATCGAGTTTTTTCAGCAGAACTTCGGCCAGCCAGTCACGCAGCTCGCCTTCCTCTTTGGATTCTTTTTCGAATTGTTCGATGGCGCTGGAATTAGTGTCAAGCTTGAGCGCGCTCACCACTTTAAGCGCGACGCTGTGGCTCTTGATCACGTCCACCTGGGTCGCTTGATAACCACCCATCAACTGTATAGGTAAGCTCAAGCCGCTGACGGGATCGATCGATTTTGCATCGATGATCAGATCCGTCTGCGCCCGATATTGCTTGGGCAACGCCATGCTCACCGCCGTAGTGGTCGCGACGGTGATAATCAGCACGCTCAGAATCAGCCAGATCCGGGCGCGCAAGATACTGAGTAGTTGCATCAAATCCATAGGCTTTACCTTAACAGCGTGAAACACATGCCAGCCCGGAGGCGGCTTAAAACAGACTTTCTTTCACCACCAGCACATCGTTGTTATACAGCGTGTCCTGAAAATTCACGGGAATTTCAATCACCGCGTTGCGGGCAATATCGAAACGCCGCACGATCAGTCCGCGGTCGGTGCCGCGCGGCGAAAGTCCGCCTGCAACGGCCAGGCCTTGCAGCATGGTCATATTGTGTTCCAAGCGATAGACGCCGGAGTGCTGCACCGCGCCGTAGACATAGAACTGTTCGGCGCGCGCGACATTGATGATATCGCCGTCTTGTATGGTGAGAAGGTCGCGTAGATTGCCGGTGTCGATGGTGGTGCGCAGGTTGATCTGATATTTGGTGGTTTTGTCGCCTTCGCGACGCAATATCACCACCTGATCTTCCGCCAGCGGACTTAAGCCGCCGGCATCGGCCAAGGCATCGAGCACGGTTTTGTACTGCTCGACCGGATAACGCCCCGGACGATTGACTTGACCAAGCACTGACACCTTGGGTTCGCGGTATTGCAAAATGCGCACACTGACTTGCGGGTCTTTGATGAATTTCCCCGCACTCAACAGCGTAGTGATGCGTTTTGCCGCCTCAGCTTTGGTCAGTCCGCCGACGGTCACTTCACCCAGATAGGGAAACGACAGCGTACCGCTGTCGGTGATGCGATCTTCAGTGGTCAGATCGTCGTGCTCATAGACCACGATTTTGACCAAATCGCCCACACCCAGCCGGTATTCATCCGCCTGTGCCGGGCTCGGGAATATGTTCAGACTCAGCAGTGCGAGTCCGATCCATACTGCCATGATGGTGTGTGCGCGGAGGCGCGCGATTTCGGAGCGAAGGAAGAATTTCATCAGCATCTTGTTTATTTCAGTCCGGACAAGCCACGGTCCATGCTCGGCGACGACACGGCTGCGGTGGCCGGTTTGGACTCGCTTTGGTTAGTGTCAAGCGCGGGCGCTTCGATGGCGGCTCCCGGTTTCAGGTCGGCAAACTTGCCCAGGTACGCAATCTTGGCTGTGCCGCGCAGACGGTTAAGATCGTCACGTATGCGTTGCTCGTTCGACTTGTTGCTCAAAAAACGGGTAATGATGGGTTTGGCCTGCTCTAACGCAATGGGTTGATCGCTCGCGGATACGACATCGTACATCGTCACCTGGGTTGCGCCGTCGAGCAGGAACACCTGACCGGGGGCGGCGCCCGCCATTTTAGGCAGCACGCTCATGGGAATTTCTTCCGCAGGATGGACGGCGGTATTTTGCTGGTAGGCGATGTTCTGGGTTTTCAGAAACGCCGCCGCCTCGGTCAGGGATTTACTCTTTTGCAGCGTTTCGAGCGCGCCGGGCTTTAGGTTCGGTTTCGCGATGACGAACGCATGCAACGTATAGAGCTTGCGGTTCTGAAACAACTCGGGATGTTTGGCGTAGTAATCGGCAAGCTCGTTATCGTCGGGGGCCTTGGCCGAGCTCGCCAGTTGTTTGATGTAGGCCTGCGCCAGGATCTGGCGTTTGGCAAGCTCAATGGCCTGCACGACCTCCGGGGCGCGGTCCAGGGCCTTTTCTTTGGCTTGGGCAACCAACAGTTGTTGATCGACCAGATTACGCAGCACATCGGTGCTGATGCGTGCGGCGGCATTGGCGTCGGAGGCGGGCGTGATATTAAGGCGTCCAAGCTCGGCATTAAGCTGGTGAACGGTGATCTCGGTGCCGTCTACGCTGGCCACCACCTGGCCGGTATTGTCATCACGTCCGGCGCCGCAGGCGGGTAAGGTCAGCGCGATTACGGTAGCCGCGGCGATTTTGCAAAAAGATGAGGGCATAAACGCCCGTTTAATCAACATGGAATTACCTCAGTAAACGTTTTTATTACGTACCAGCACAAACAGGGTGCGCAGCATGATAATAAGATCCAGATGCAGTGACCAGTTGCGAATGTAGTCGATGTCGTATTCGATGCGGGAGCGCATTTTGTCCAGGGTCTCGGTTTCGCCGCGCAGGCCATTCACCTGGGCCCACCCGGTAATGCCGGGTTTGACTTTGTGCCGCATCATATAGCCCGGGATCAGTTTGCGGTATTCCTCATTGTGCGCGATCGCATGCGGACGCGGACCCACGATGCTCATGCTGCCTTCCAGAACATTCAGAAATTGCGGCAATTCGTCCAGCGAGGTGCGTCGCAGAAATGCGCCGAACGGTGTAATGCGCGGGTCGTTCTTTTGGGCTTGAGGAATGCAGTCGCCGTCCTCGCACACGTGCATGCTGCGGAATTTGTAGACCAGGATTTCATCGCCGTTGAGCCCGTAGCGGCGCTGCTGGAACAATACCGGCCCCGGGGAGCTGAGCTTGACGCCAAGACCGAGTAACAGCAGCAAGGGCGACAGCATAATCAGAAAAGCGACGGAAAATATCACGTCCATGACCCGCTTATTAAAGCCGCTGACCCCGAGCATTGGGGTGTCGCGCACGGAAATGATGGGAATACCTTCGATCTGCCCGAAACTCGCATGCAATAAATCGAAAACGAAAATATCCGGCACGAAGTAGACCGACACCGTGGTGTCGCGTAACTCTTCAAGCAAAGCCATGATGCGGGGTTGGGAAACCATGGGCAAGGTGATGTAAACGAATTCGATGCGGTGGTTGCGCACATAATCGGGAATATCGTCGAGTGCGCCGATCAATTGGGTGTGGTGCGGCAGGCCGGTCAGACGTTCCGGGTTACGGTCATCGAAAAATCCGCGCACCCTGATTCCGGTGAAAGGATTGGCGCGCAGCCGCTGTTCGAGCTTAAGCCCGAGGTTGGATAAACCTACGATGACGCACGAGCGGCTCATGCCCCGGTTAAGGTAAAAGCGGTACAGCAGGTACCGGGTCGTGAGGTGCGAAAGAAAAATAACGGCCGGTGTGATGGCAAACCAGGTCAGGATGATGCGGCGGTCGTAATGGGGAAATAATTCGGTGACATAAGCAAAAAACAGCACAATGCCGATGATGGCCAGCCAACCGACTAGAATGTCCCGGATATGCAAAATAAAACTCGAGCGGCGCCAGCAATGATCCAGACCGGTCTCGTCGTATACCAGAATGGTGATGAGGAATACCACGATCAGCAACAGGAGATGGTTGGTATCGATGACGGTCCCAAATCCCAAGATCACCGCGATCAGGGTAAAACCGATCACCAGCGGATTGAGAATACGCTTGAGGACAGGAATGAGAGGCAGCTGATTTTCAACCATGGCATTGCTTTATCAAAATGTGCGTCAATCGTATGGTGCTCAAGAAATTGCGCAGAACGGGCAATCAGGAGATTAAAAATCAAACTGTAACGGAGACGGCTCGCCACGTGCGAGACATAGGGCCGACCCACCTGTATAGCAGAGTGTAAAAGGCCAATCTTTCGTTTGTATTAAGTCACTCTTAATCTGATAGCTGGGTGATACATCAACCAGGATAAATTATTTTGCGCGCATTAAACGTCAATTCCCGCCCCTTAAGGAACGGGAATGGACTAACTCATTGTCAGGCAGTGATGAGATCGTCCGAGCGGGTTTTACGATGCAGGGCCAAGCCCACCAAGCTTATCCCGGCCAACATCATGAGCCACGTGGAGGCTTCCGGGACGGGGGCCAGCATGGCCACGCCCGCATAAAATCCTCCGGATGCGCCAGCGTTGCCCGTTAAGTTGAGTGCGTAGGAGCCGCTTGGAAGACTGGAATAACTGAAGATGGTGCCGTTCGCCAAATTGGTGGAGCCTTGCCACAAGCTCATATTGAAATCCGCAATGCTTGCGAAGGTTGTAAAGTCCAAATTAAGAGCAGCCGCGCCGAAAGCGGATGTATCCGTTATGTCGAAGGTGTAACTGTTGCTGAACGAGCCGCTCACATTGCTCAAAAACGACGCGCAGCTTACTCCGCTGCCACAGTCCGAAAAAATAAGCGGCGCCGTGACTGCAGATGCAGGATGTGTGATGCCCAGCATCAAAGCCAGAAACCCTGCCGCCATGTAAACTTGCCGTGTCTTTGCATTAGTCTTCATTTTTATATGTCCTCGCCTTAAACGCTGTAATGAAATGTTAAACATCAAACTATGACCCATACCTATTTAATGAAATACGGCAGACAATAATGTTAAAACATGCGCCCTAAAATTCTATCGCCGCAGTTGCGGTTAGAGCGTACGGTGAAGTAGCAATAAGCGCGCCTGTCGATGGGTTCGAAAATAAATTGTTAGCTTCATATTGAAATCCTTGAAAAAACTCTTTGCGCCTGAAAGAAATTATGAAACCAGCGGAAAGTTTTCTGTCCTCGGGGGATGCACCAGCGGGATGCGTTTTCTTCATATAGAGCACCACGGTATGACATTCTCTCGGAAGTTTTCAGGGAAATCCTTAACCTAAATTTTTAACAAAAGAAATGACCGGAAATTTTATTATTATTATTTTGCGTATGGAAAACTGTGTTGACTGTGCGGTAGGCCTTATAGCATCGACGGCCGCCTTGCTTCCCGATTACACGAGAAGCAAGGCCATCGTTAAAAAATCAAACGGCGATTAACTCTTCATGGGGTTCCGTCTTGCGATACAGCGCCAGACCCACCAAGCCCATTCCGACCAGCAGCATGACCCATGTGGACGCCTCAGGTACCGGCGCCATGGCGAGTTGTATTTCGCCATGGTATTTAGCTTTTGCATCGGCGCTTCCCGACAATTTCAAAAAATAATCGCCGCTGGCTAAGTTGTTGGATTCCATTGTTAAACCAAACTTCGCGAAAGTTGTCGTATCGTCCGTCACCAATTCCGAAGTGGTGGGCGAGGTGTAACGCCACAGACTGATACTCAGGCCGTCAATGGACACGGGGCCTGATTTCTTCTCCTTCATTAAACCGAAGGCTTTCATATCGAAATCGGCGGGGCCCGTCACGCTGAAGGTGTAAATGTCAGTAAAATCCCCAGACACTTTGCTGGAGAATGATGCACAGCTGCCATCGCCACAGTCTGAAAAAGTGAGTGCCGAAGTGGCCGCCCCCGCACTGCTTGCCATTCCCAATATCAACGCCACAGCGCTGACTGCCATAGAAATTTTACGCATTGTTGCATCCATTTTTATTCTCCTCGCCATATTTCTGTTCGATGTCAGTAAGGGCTAATCAACCGAAGTTGTGTCCCTAACGAAATTGCCAAACAAGGGTGTCGGACAGCTTATCTACAAGGCGACATCATAGTGAAACAATAATTAATAATCGCTTAACACCAGAAGGGAGTCAGGTCGATATATTTAGGGGAGAGCGAAGTGTGGGTTGAAAGGTGCAGGTATTTGCTCCAACTCATACGGATTTCGCGATAGGCCGTGTGATGTTTTTAGTTCCACCGAATCTTTACCTCCCACTGCAGAGTGCGATCACGAAAATCACCCGATGCCATGCTGGAGTCGCGCTTGCTTTCAGAGTACATGAAGCTGAATTCAGTCATGCGGAAGGGCGTATAGGCCAGCCCCAATGATATATCGTTGAGTGTATCTGCGCGGCTGGCGGCGCTCCCGCCTCGGTAATCCAGCATTTCATGGGATACATAAGTCCGCGCCAGCCACGCGGGGCGCAGTGCCCATTGTGCCGTTAAACGGCCGCCCTGACGCAGCACATAGGTGGCGTAAGTGCTTTCCTGCGCATCGATATTACGGCTTAACGCAGCCCGCGCCTTCAATGCCCCGCCATTGTTCCATGTAAGTGCCAGGTCAAAGGTATTGCCGCTAAAATCATTTTGCGGCAAATGCGCGGTCTTCACCTGTTCTAGCCGGGCGCCCGCTTCCATGGCCGTAGAAGCAGTGATATTCCAGTTCATAGAAAGACCTACGGCGTCCTCGCGTAAGCCGTCATCTTGCGCCGCTCCCGGCGACCAATTCAAATTAACAAAGTCCACCGTGCGCGACGAGATGAAGAGCTGCATCTTGCTGCCCGCTGAAGATTGTCCGCTGGCACCCAAGCGAATATTCCACGTATGCCGGTTGTTATATTGCTGGCTGGCCAGGCTATGAGAGGAGGTTGCATATTCCACATGCCCAAACATCAGCCAATACGAAGAAATTTGACGGCTCAAATCCGCGGCGGCGTAATCCTGGGTGATGGTGTTGCGTCGGCCATCTTGAAAGTCTGCAAAACTTGCGAGAGCCTGATCACGCCGTAACTTGGCATTGCCCTTCCATTCCTCAGTCAATTCGCCTTCCCAACCCAGCGCCACATTCAAACTGTTATTGTCCAATTG
>CAZHHW010000015.1:44876-46006 GCA_964532385.1 uncultured Gammaproteobacteria bacterium
GGCGCCACACCACATTTTTTACGTCGAACATACGATGCACATGGAATTACCGCAGACAGTGTCGCTCTCGCTTGCGCGAGGATGGCCATGCGGCGTTGCGCGCACGGGCAATTAGAAAGACCGCGTTATAAAACTACACCGGCCGGAAAAATGTCCGCATGCTAACGGTTTGCGGCAGCGATGGGAATACTGCTCCTCGGGCATTCGCGCCGCCATGCGGGGGAGGCTGCTCATTGAGCCGCTTCCGCGCGTATAATCCGCCGCAGGTTTCCCAGCGACGACGACATGAACATGGATCCCAGTAACGCCCTGAATATCGCCAAGGTTCTGACCGAGGCGCTGCCTTACATTCAACGTTTCGCAGGCAAGACGCTGGTCATTAAATACGGCGGCAACGCCATGGTCGACGAAGCCTTGAAACAAAGCTTCGCGCGCGACGTGGTGCTGATGAAGCTGGTCGGCATGAATCCGGTGATTGTGCACGGTGGTGGTCCACAGATCGGCAAATTGCTGGAACGCATGGGCAAAAAAAGCGAATTCGTGCAGGGCATGCGCGTCACCGACCAGGAAACCATGGACGTGGTCGAAATGGTGCTGGGCGGCCTGGTCAACAAAGAAATTGTCAACCTCATCAACCAGCAAGGCGGCAAGGCGGTCGGCCTGACCGGCAAAGACGGCGGTTTGATCCGCGCGCATAAAATGCTCCTCACTAAATTATCCGCCGACGAAAAGCTGCCGCCGGAAATAATCGACATCGGGCACGTCGGCGAAGTGCACAAGATCGATCCCAAAATTGTCGAGCTGCTTGACCACGGCGATTTCATTCCAGTGATTGCACCCATCGGCGTCGGCGACGACGGCCAGACCTACAACATCAACGCCGACGTGGTCGCGAGCAAGCTCGCCAACACCCTGCAAGCCGAAAAGCTCATGCTGCTGACCAACACCAGCGGCGTGCTCGACAAACAAGGCCAGTTACTGCGCAAGCTGTCCGCCAAAGATGCACGCGCACTGATCGCCGACGGCACCATCAGCGGCGGCATGCTACCCAAAGTCAACTACGCCCTCGACGCGGTCGCCAGCGGCGTGCGCGCCTGCCACATCGTCGACGGCCGCGTACCGCACGCGGT
>CAZHHW010000016.1:0-39531 GCA_964532385.1 uncultured Gammaproteobacteria bacterium
GTTCGGCGTTTTCTTCGAGCGCCTGAATGCTCATCGCAAGTTGCGCCGCTAATGTGACCAAGGCATCTTCGTCTTCGAAGTTGAAACGTAAATCCTGCGGGCTCTCGACATACAACACGCCGAACAAACGCGCGCCGCGCAATATCGGCACTGCAAGCTGACTGCGCGAATCTGTTAAACCGGGCAGCGGAATTTCCAGTTCCAAATCCATCGCCGGATGGTTTTGTATAAAACTGCTACGTACCGCGCGCCCGTATAGATATTCGCGCGCCATGTGGCCAATGCGAATGGGTGTGCGTTCACGCGCGGCCACGCCGATGACGCCTTCGCCCAGGGCAATTTCGGAACCGACGCCCGAGATCTCGTAGCCGCGGCTTGCAACCGTATAGAGACGTTGGCCGGACTCGTCGAGCATCAACAGCATGGTGTGATGAATATCGAACAGGGCTGCCAGGCTGGCCAGTGTTTCATCCAGCAGTCCGGCTAAATCCGCGCACACCGCGAGGCGCTGCGAGGTGTTACGCAGCGCCGCCAGGGTATTGCGCCGCGCGGGCGGCACCGCCAGCGGCGCACCGGGCACCGCTTCGATGCGCGCGACTCGGTAAAGATCCGCGCCTTGCAGTTTAAATACTTTGCTCATGCCGCTATGCGAGGCAATCCCGGCGAGTTTCGCCTTCATGTATTCAAATAGTGCCCCCGAGGTTTCAGTGCGCTGATAATGCAGAGTCAATTGATATTGCGCAGCGCTGTCGGGGTCGATGACTTGCACCACGGCTTGCGGATTCGCCAGGATATTTTCACGGGTTTTATTGAAGAACTGAAACGATAGCGCGACGTGTTGGTTATCGACAAAATGCACTTGCGACAAATAGGCGACGTTGGGCGTACCATCCGCCGCACAAGTTGCGATTGCGGACGGCACCGTGCCTTCCAAACAACTCCGAATCGCATCCAGGCAGAGGGTCATGACTTATGGTTTCAGCCGTTGTCCGGCATTTGCGCCGGGCGTAGCGATAAAGGCCGCCGTGGGTGTGAACGTTGCGCTGACAATATCATCATGCAAGGGTTCTATAATCGCGCGTGCGAATGCAGGGCTGTAGTCGATACTGGCTAAGTCCTCGATAAAGCTTTCCAGGTAAGCGTTGATGCGAACGCGATCCGCCGCATCGATGGTGCCGATCACCGCGCCGCCGCCTTTTAGCTGTATCGATTCGTGAGTGCTGGGCCGTGTGAACACCACGGCGATTTCGCGCTGCGCACGCAGACAATCGAGCAGTGCCGTTGAGCGCGACAGCGACAGATATAAGGTAATGCGGCGATGATCCTGGGACGGGTTGCAGCCCAACGCCCGCGTAAGTATGGGTGCCTGGGTTGGGTCGCTGGACGAAGCGTAAATTGAAACGCGGCGTTGCAATAAATCGATGTGTTTTTCGATGAGCGCAGGTAAATTAATTGCCGGGTCGATCATGCCATTACGCGCCGCGATGTAGGTATCTATTGTTCTTCACGCTGGCCGTGCTTGCCAAGAGGCCCGGTAAAATTAAAACTTCAACTGTGAGCGCCCTATGTCCAATGAATTTTTATTACCCAGCAATGGCTGGGCCGGATTGGCTATCGCCATCGGCGCGATCCAGTGCCTGTATGGTTATCGAGGCTTTAAAGTGGTGCTGGTGATTGTCGGGTTCGTGTTGGGATATGCACTGGCGTTTACTATGATCGATGGCATGTTCCACCACAAATATGCCGCATTTTTTGTCGGCATGGCGGCAGGCGTGGTGACCGGGTCGTTGATCAATAATGTTTACCTGATCGGCGTATTCATTGTGAGTGCCTTGTTTGGCGGCGCGGCCGCTTTGCAGCTTTACGCCATCGCTGGACAACACCCGGAACCCACGGTGTTGTTTATTTTCGCGGTGCTGGCAGGGTTGTTCGCATTGTTCTTTCAAAAACTCATGATCATTCTGGCCACGGCGCTTTCCGGCGCCTGGGGCGTTGTTGCGGGCATTGCGTGGTTTGCAACCGCCGCGATTGACCCTGTCAGTATTACGAGCGTGCAAAAAATTTTTCGGGCCGGAGATGCGCAAGGCTACATCATCGTTGCGTGCTGGCTGGTGTTAGGCGTGATCGGCGTATTGTTTCAGTATCAGCGCTTACCCGGAATGAAATCGAACTATGTGGTGGAATAATCTGTGGCTTGAACAGCAGGTGAGCCTGGCGCTACACGCAGCATTCAAAAATTTATTGAACAATCCGCGTGATTTAATGCACAAACTATCGAATGGGATATGCCATTTCAACGCGCGTGCGCGCACGATGTTCAAAAGCATGTTGCGTCATAATAATCCGCAGTTCATGCACAGTTCACCTCATTAAGGATGTAATGACGATGACAGGTTTAATTTTACGAATATTAACCGGAATGCTCGGCTTATGGGTGGCAGCGGCGCTGGTGCCGGGTATTGAAGTTCAAGGAATGGGTACGTTGCTTGGCGCAGCGCTGCTGCTGGGTTTTGTGAATGCGGTGGTGCGTCCCTTGTTGATTGTGCTGACGCTGCCGGTCACCATTTTCACCTTGGGCCTGTTTTTGCTAGTGATCAATGCCGCGATGCTGGGGCTGGTCGCCTGGATGTTCGACGGCTTCAATATCGCCGGGTTCTGGGCGGCGCTGCTGGGATCTATTTTAGTTAGCCTAACGGGGTGGGTTGCATCGTATTTCATCGGACCGCGCGGCCGCGTGGACGTGACCTACCTGCGACGCAACTCATGAATACACCACTGACCGTGCATGGCCGCGTGTTGGCCACCGATGAAGAAGGTTTTCTGGAAGACACGTCGGATTGGGATCGCGATGTTGCGCAAGAGATCGCCAGCAAGGAAAACCTCGAGCTTAATGACGAGCGTTGGCGCATCGTGCAATACGTGCGCGATTACTTCGATACGCAGCACAAGGTTCCGGAGGCACGTACTCTGCTGAAAGCCATGGAACAGCTCTTCGACAAGGAACGCGCCACGCGCAAATACCTCTACCAGCTTTTCCCCTACGGCTACGGACAGCAGGCCTGCAAAATCGCCGGCATGCGCAAACCGCGCAAGCTAATGTTGGACGTATAGTCGAACCGCCATGAGCTCGCCCTGCATATCCGGCCATGGAGGCAACATCTCGATGCGGGCCCTGTATGCATGCGCCGGGTCGCGGCTTAAGTTATGCGCGGTAGGCACACTGATCAGCATGCTTGCAACGGGTTGTGCGACCCCGGCGCCGCAGTCTGCGCAGGAAGCATTGCCGGACAGTCCGACGCTGGCGAAAGTGAATACCGATATTGGCTCCTATGCCGGCCGTCTGGTGCGCTGGGGCGGCAGTATCGAGCGACTGGAAAATCACGCGCAGGAAACCTGGATTGAAATCGTTGAACGTCCGCTGGACAGTCAAGGGCGGCCGCGTGAATCCGATCGCAGCGGCGGCCGCTTCATCGCCAAGGTTGCCGGATTTCTGGACCCGGTTATTTACACGCGCGGACGCGACATTTCCGTTGCCGGTAGCGTGGATGGTGACATCACTCGTAAAATAGGCGAGTTCGAATACCGGTATGTGCTTGTAAAAGTTGACACCGAGCACTTGTGGGCACCGTCGACGCCCGCGCCGGTAATGTACTACGATCCGTTTTGGTATGATCCGTGGTATCCGTACTGGCCGCGCCGCTATCGGCATTATCATTGATTTCGAGAGGCTATCCTCATGCGCATTCATGCTTGGTTCGCCACGTTTGCCGCCGCCGTGTTATTGAGCGCTTGCGCCGCTACTCCGACCTTCGATCTGAAAAATGTCAATACCGCGGTTACGCCGAACGAGGCGGTGGCGAGGATCGACGCCTTGCGCGCCGGCCGAGTATTGTGGGGCGGTGTGATCATCAGCAGCAAAAACCTTGAAAAGGGCACGCAACTGGAAATCCTTGCTTATCCATTGAATGATCAGCATCGGCCACGCGTCGATCGCGATCCGATCGGAAGATTTATTATCGAACACGGCAGCTATCTGGAAACCATTGATTACGCGCCCGGCAGGGAGCTGAGCTTGATCGGTTCGATTAGCGGTACCAAAGAAGTCAAGATCGATGCCGCGACTAGTGTTTTTCCGGCGGTCACAATCGAACAGATCCATCTGTGGCCCAAAGGCGGCCGCAACGATGAGCCGCAATTTCATTTTGGTTTGGGCGTCATGTTGCATAATTAAAACAATAAAATGCGCGGTGACTTATTCACAGTCACTTGCGTTTAATAACGCGGTATCCAACACTTGCACACATTCAACCACGGGCAGTCATCGTCACAACGCAACACAGGTTGCACGGTGTCGTGGTCAACTCATTTCCGGAGACCCTATGCCCAAGGCGAAGACCCCCAAGAAGAAAACTTCAGCGTCTAAAGCTCACTTCAAACGCAGTGTGGTTCCCGACAAGGTCGATTTACGCGATCGTATGTATCAACCCTCCGTGGCGCGCCGGCCGGCCGCGATGATGTTGCCGCGCGTGTTGTTCGAGGTGCTCGACCAGGGCGCCACCAATGCATGCACCGGGTTTTCATTGGCGAGCGTGGTGCGCTTTTTACTGCTTTCACAAGAACAAGATAATCGTACCGCAAGTTCCAATTCCGCGGTGTCGCCGTTTATGTTGTATTCGATGGCGCGCCGCTATGACGAATTCCCCGGTTCGACCAAGGACGAAGGCTCCAGTCTACGCGGCGGCATGAAAGGCTGGTATAAACACGGCGCATGCCGCAGCGACCTGTGGGAAACCCTGGACATGCCGCGACCCACGAGCGATCCGAAAAAAGACTGGTGGCTCGATGCCGCACAACGTCCTTTGGGCGCCTATTATCGCGTGGACGTCCGCTCCATCACCGACATGCATGCCGCGCTCAATGAGGTTGGAATTTTATACGCCAGTGCCGTTTGCCATAACGGCTGGATGACCGGTCTGAACGTGGCGCCTCTGAAGGAAGGTTACTGGACGATTCCGCATCAGCCGGCATCGCCCGGCGATGGCGGACATGCGTTTGTGATTGTCGGTTACACCCCGGAAGGGTTCATCGTCCAGAATTCCTGGAGTACGCGCTGGGGCAGCGGCGGGTACGCAATCTTGACTTATGCCGACTGGTCCGAAAACGCGATGGATTGCTGGGTGGCGCAGTTGGGTGTCGTGACGCATCAGGCCACCGAGATCGCGCATGCATCGTCGTTGCGTGTGCACGCCGGCAAGGTGGTGGTGGCGGGCGATGTATTGTCGCGTAACCGTGAAATCGCGCCTTTTATCGTCGATATGGAGAACAACGGCGAACTGAGTCAGAGCGGCAATTTCCGCACTCAGCGCAGCGATCTGACGGCTTTGCTCGATCATCATATGCAGGTCGCGCGCGAACGTTGGGGTTTGAGCGCCACGGCACCGATGGATGTGGCGATCTACGCGCATGGCGGGCTGAC
Organism: uncultured Gammaproteobacteria bacterium; assembly: GCA_964532385.1. Taxonomy (GTDB): domain Bacteria; phylum Pseudomonadota; class Gammaproteobacteria; order SG8-11; family SG8-11; genus UBA6921. The sequence continues at coordinate 5,477 of CAZHHW010000016.1, forward strand.
CAGCGAAGACGATGCCGCGCAAACCGCCGCGCAATGGATACCGGCCATGTACGATGCGCAGATTTTCCCGATATTTTTCATGTGGGAGACCGACCTGTGGTCGACCTTGAAAAACTGCCTTACCGATCAGCTGCGTGGCGCCGTCAAACCCACCGGCGGTGTGTGGGAGCAGATGCATAAGTTCTGGGATCAGCGGTTGGAGCGCATGCTTGCTCCCGTAGGAACTAAAATCTGGGGCGAGATGAAGCAGAATGCCGAAGCCATCAGCAACAATAAAAACAGCGGGGCGCGTATTTTGTTCGAGCAAACTTCACGTCCGCAGTGGAAGCAGAATAACCCAATGCGTTTGCATTTGATCGGTCATTCGGCCGGCACCATCGTGCACAGTCACATCGTCGATGCATTGGGTGCGGCGGGGTGGAAATTCGAGAGTTTGAATTTTCTCGCCCCGGCCGTGCGCATCGAAGATTTCGACCGACTGGTGCGGCCAAAATTAAAAGACAACACCGTAAAAATATTGCGTCAATTCCAGCTTACCGACAGCGCCGAACTGCAAGACAGCACCTGTCGAGCGATACTCGGTTACGGGCGTTCCTTGCTTTATCTGGTGTCAGAGTCCTTCGAAGGCGGCTTGCACGTGCCGATTCTCGGTATGGAAAAATACTTCAAGCCCTGGCTCGATTCCGCCACACTGAAAAACGTCCAATCTTTTGCCGCGCCATCGAAATCCACCGGCAGCACCACGCATGGCGGTTTCGACAACGATGGAAAGACGATGTTGAATGTGATCAAGATGATCAAGAATGGGTGATTTTTGCAGTGTTCGTTATTCCGAAATTTATTGTCAAGCACCGGGTGCAAGGTATTTTCCGCTGACCACGCGCGGTACCCCGGCGGTATCGGCATGGCCGCAGACTTCCACAAAGCCATGTTGTTCAAATAAGCCAAGCACAGCAGGCTGCTGGTCATAACCATGTTCAGTCAACAGCCATCCTCCCGCGCGCAGATGCGCGGGAGCGTCATGAATAATCCGTTCCAGATCGCGCAAACCATTGGCCCCCGAGCATAATGCGAGCATGGGTTCAAAGCGTAAATCGCCACGCTGCAAATGCGGATCATGCTCGGCAATGTAGGGCGGGTTGGCGAGAATGACATCGAAAATTTCGCCTTGTAACGCGGCAAACCATTCGCTCTGTTGAAACTTTACGTTATTGATATTTAAGCGCGCCGCGTTTGTCTGCGCCACATTCAAAGCCTGTGGTGACACATCGACCGCATCCACCCGGCAGGCGGGGCGCTCATGCGCAATGGCGAGCGCAATCGCACCGCTGCCGGTGCCCAGGTCGGCGATGCGCCAGCACACGTGCAGCGGGATGCGTTGCAATGCAAGTTCAACCAACCGTTCGGTCTCGGCGCGTGGGATCAGCGTCGCGGCATTGACTTCCAGATCCAGCGACCAGAACTCGCGCCGCCCAATGAGATAGGCGACAGGTTCACCGCGCAGGCGCCGTTCTATCAAGAATTGGAATTGCGCCCAGTGTTCGGGAGTGAGAGTACGTTCGGGACCGGCTTTCAGGTAAGAGCGGGGTTGTTGAATGATATGCGCCAACAATAACTCGGCGATGAAGCGCGCAGATTCAGTTTCAACATTTTGCAGCTGCGCGCTGGCGCGGCTCAATGCCTGCGCGAGCGTCGCGGGTAAGTCATTACTCATTCGTACTCAGCGCAGATAACTGTTCAGCCTGGTATTCGCTGATCAGCGGGTCGATCACCGCGTCGAGTTCGCCATCCACAATGGCGCCGAGTTTATACAAGGTGAGATTGATGCGGTGATCGGTCAGCCGGCCCTGCGGGAAATTGTAAGTGCGGATACGTTCCGAACGGTCGCCACTGCCGACTTGCAGCTTACGCGACTGGGCGATTTCCGAGCGTTGCTTTTCCTGCTCGGAAGACAGTAATTTCGCTTGCAGCAAGGACATCGCCCGCGCGCGATTTTTATGCTGCGAGCGCTCGTCTTGACATTCCACCACGATGCCGGTGGGCAGGTGGGTCAAGCGGATCGCAGAATCGGTTTTGTTGACATGCTGCCCGCCGGCGCCCGACGAACGATAGGTATCGACGCGCAAGTCGGCAGGATTAATGTCAACCTGCTCCACTTCGTCCGGCTCCGCTAAAATCGCCACCGTGCATGCCGAGGTGTGCACGCGCCCTTGCGCCTCGGTTTCGGGAACACGTTGCACGCGGTGCGTGCCGGATTCGAATTTCATGCGCGAATAAGCACCCGCACCGATGATCTTGGCAATGACCTCTTTGTAACCGCCGTGCTCGCCGGCACTTTCATTGATGATTTCAATTTTCCAGCCGCGCCGCTCGGCGTAGCGTGTGTACATACGAAATAAGTCGCCCGCAAAAATCGCTGCTTCGTCACCACCAGTTCCGGCCCGCACTTCCAGAAAAATATTGCGGTCGTCGTTGGGATCGGTGGGTAGTAATAAGCGTTGCAGCTCACGCTCCAACTCGGCTTGGCGCAACTCGCCGCGTGCCAATTCGTCTTTCGCCATGTCGCGCAGTTCAGGATCTTCATCCTTGAGCATGTTTTGCATCGCGGCGGTTTCCGCGAGTTGCCGCAAATAATCTTTGAAATTATTCACCACCGGCGTGAGCTCGGCATATTCCTTCGAAAGCATGCGGAATTGGGCCTGATTATTGATGATTTCAGGCTGCGACAACAATGCATTGAGTTCTTCGAGGCGCTCGGAGAGTTTCTCGAGCTTGCTGCGGATGGAGGGCTTCACGAAACTTTAGTTTTCAGGTTTAAGGTTGAACAATTCGCGTGCGGCATCGATCAGTTCGATGCGGCCGTCATAGCCCGCCTGGCGAATTTGTGCGCTGGGGCTGTGCATCAGTTTATTGGTGAGATTATTCGCGAGTTGTTCGAGCACTTTGGCGGGATCCACACCGGCTGCCAGCAGTCGCTGGGCTTTTTCCAGTTCGACGCTGCGATAGGCTTCCGCTGTTTCACGAAACGCGCGAATGGTCGACACGGCATCCAGGGATTTTAACCAGCCCATGAAATGCGACACTTGCGTATCGATGATTTCCTCGGCTTGTTTGGCGGCTTCCTGACGCGACTTCAAACCTTCCTGAATGATTTCTTGCAGGTCGTCTACCGTGTACAGGTACACATCTTCCAGCTCGCTGACTTCAGGTTCGATATCGCGCGGCACCGCGATGTCGACCATTAACATGGGCCGGTGCTTGCGTTGCTTGAGCGCGGTTTCCACGGCGCCCTTGCCCAGAATCGGTAGCGGACTGGCTGTGGAGGAAATGACGATATCTGCTTCGGCGAGATGGCCGGGGAGATCGGTCAGTGCGATCGCATAGGCATTGAATTCGGCTGCCACCGTTTGTGCGCGTTCCACCGTGCGGTTGGCGATAATCATACGGCCAATTCCGCTTTCCTTAAGGTGGCGTGCCGTCAGCTCTATCGTTTCACCCGCACCAATTAATAAGACGGTATGGTCTTGAAAGTTGGAAAAGATTTGCTTGGCCAAGCTGACCGCGGCAAATGCTACTGATACTGGACTGGAACCAATGGCGGTATCGGTGCGTACTTGTTTTGCCACAGTAAAAGTGTGCTGAAACAAACGTCCCAGGAGCTTGCCGATCGTACCGGCATTGCTGGCGGTGGCAAACGCCTGCTTCATTTGACCCAGGATTTGTGGCTCGCCCAGAACCATTGAATCCAGCCCGCTGGCAACCCGCAACATGTGGCGCACGGCGTGTTGATCCGGATGGTTATAGACGAAGGGTTGCAGGTCATGACCGCCTAAGGCATGGAATTCCTTCAACCAGTCGACAATCACATGACCGTCGGCATCCGCCAGGCCGCAGTAGAGCTCAGTGCGATTACAGGTGGAGAGAATCGCGGCTTCCGTAACATGGGGGCGGGAGACTAAATCGTGCAGCGCATCGGCCAGCCGATCGGGCGCAAATGCGACCTTCTCGCGAATTTCGATCGGCGCGGTTTTGTGGTTAATGCCAAGAGCCAGTAATGCCATAGTGACCGTTATACCGCAGCGTGACTTGATTTAAGAAATGAAAACACAGGAGAATTTCTGAAAACGACATTATTATATCGTTCTGAGCGCTAAGGTTGTGAACCCTTTTCTCATTGTTGTTCAGATGTGATTGACGCCATGTGAGAACGAATTCCGAATTTCAGGTCAAACAACTTGATAACTTGATTATAGAGGATTGAGCCTGTTATACCCCAATATACCGGTAAACCCTGACCGCTTCTGTGCCGCTAATATGCAATGTGGCTTTACTCAAATGAGAGCATGCCAGTGTCGATGAAAAACATCCCTTTAATCTTGATTACGACGATATTTGCCCTGTCAGGGTGTGGCGGCTCGAGCCTGACGCGAACCGCGCCGGATGACGAAAACAGCGAGTTACCGGTATTCCACACCAAACAGTCCGCCACCGCCACGTTGAGCAACACTAATCTGATGTACGATTTACTGGTCGGTGAAGTCGCTTTACAGCGCGGGCAGCTTGACTCCGCACTGCAGGTTTATGCTAAGGCTGCGCGTGAATCAAAAGATCCGGACGTCATCGAACGCGCTGCGCGCATCGCGGATGTCGCATTGGATGCGGAACTCGGCGTCGAAATGGCACGCCTGTGGGTTGATCGTGACCCCAAAAACCTGGAAGCCCATCAGTTTCTCGCCAATGGTCTGATGCGTTCGGGCAAGCCCGAGGCATCGGTGCGTGAATTTGAATTGATTGTGACCGCGCTGAATGACAACAAGCAGAGTTACTTCCGCGTGGCAAGCCAGCTTGCGCGGGAAAAAAATCAAGATGCGGCGCTTGATGTGATGGGCAGGATCGCTCACAAACATGCTGATGATCCGAATGCGCGGCTGGCGTATGCACAACTTGCCGCTCGTTATAATCGCATGCCGCTCGCACTGGATCAGGTGGATGCCGCGCTGAAAATAAAGCACGACTGGCCCGATGCTCTGGTACTGCGAGCGCACATCTTACAAATGCAAAATAAAACGGATGAGGCGCTGAGCATCTACACCAATGCGCTAAGCAATGGTGCATTGGCTGGCAATTCCAATCTACGCATGGCTTATGCGCGCTTCCTGCTGGATATCAAACGGTTTGACGAAGCTTATGCCCAATACAGCAAACTGGTCGAAAGTGAATCGGGGAACAGCGACGTACTATACGCGACGGCTTTGCTTGCGTTGCAAACCAATCACTATGATCACGCGGAAAAGCTGCTGCTTCAGCTCCTGAAAATGCATGAACGTACGTTTGAGGCAAGTTATTACCTCGGTCAGATTGCTGAGAAAAACAATTTTGCTGAGGAAGCAATGGATTGGTACGACCAAGTGTCAAGCGGCGAGTTTTACCTTAATGCGCGCCTGCGTACCTCGGCTTTGATGGCCAAGCAAGGTTTAGTGGATGAAGCATTGAACAAGCTTCATGCGATAAAAACTTCTTCGCAACAGGAAATGATGCAGATTTATTTGATGGAAGGGGATATTTATCTGGAAACCGGCGCTCATCAAAAGGCCTATGACATTTATGAAAAGGCGCTAAAAGAGATGCCGGAGAGCACCAGCTTGCTTTATGCGCATGCGATTGCGGCCGAAAAATTGAACCGCGTGGATATCGCAGAACGCGATTTGCGTGATGTGCTCAAGATTGATCCTAATAATGTGCAAGCGCTGAATGCCCTGGGTTACACCTTGGCTGACCGCACCAGCCGTTACAGTGAAGCGCTGAGTTATATTCAGCGGGCCATGACGCTGGACCCCAAAGACGCGGCGATTATCGACAGCATGGGGTGGGTGCAGTTCCGGCTGGGTAATCACAACGAAGCCATCACGTATTTGCGCCGTGCCCTGGAGCTTACGCAGGATTCTGAAGTCGCCGCGCATTTGGGTGAAGTATTGTGGGAAGCAGGTAAGAAGGACGAAGCGATTAATGTCCTGCAAAGCGCGCTGAAATCTTGGCCAGATAATAAATCCATTATCGCGGTGATGCGGCGTTACGGTTTGTGATTCTAATGGGATGAATAGTGAGTCCCTTCTTCGAGCATAGCCAATAAGGGCTGGGTATTCCCCGGCCCTTGCCTTGTATATTCCCGCCTTGGCTCCTTCCTGTGAGTACAACTTAAAAATGAAGTGTGCCCCCGCATTCATGCTGATTACCCTCATCATTAGCGGCTGTGCGACCACGGCTAAGATCGCGCCGTTGTCTGCTGCTGTTCAACAAAAATTTGCCGAGCGCGAGCTTGGGCTTGCATCGCTGAGTCGATGGAGTGTGATCGGCCGTATCGCGGTACAGGCAGGTAAGGAGGGTTGGAGCGGTACAATTCATTGGTTCCAGCAAGAACAGAACTATGCTCTGGAGATTCGCGGCCCGGTCGGGACAGGCACCGCCCGCCTGAATCGATCTGTCGAAAGGAGCGTGTTACAGATGCCCGACGGGCAATCATTCTCGGGTCAGGATGCGCGTGTCCTGCTGCTGGAGCATTTTGGTTGGGATATTCCAATTGATGCGCTGCAACTTTGGATGCTCGGCCGTTTCGACCCGGCATTAGACAAGCAATTCGAATTGGATGACCAGGGTCGTTTGCTGCACTTTCGCCAGGCAGGTTGGGATGTGGAGTACAAACGTTATGCGCGCATGGGGAATTTCGATCTGCCGGAAAAAGTTTTCGCACACAGCGAACGCGCCCAACTGCGTTTATTTGTGGATGAATGGAGCATTCAATGACCGCCGTATGTTCATCCTGGCTGGCTCCTGCCAAACTGAATTTGTTTCTCCATATCGTTGGCCGCCGCGCCGATGGATATCATTTGTTACAAACTGCATTTCAATTCATTGATCTGTGCGACACCTTGCAATTTGAGATTACGGATGACGGCCGAATCGAGCGCACGCGTGATCTTGCCGAGGTGCCAGTGGAAGACGATTTGACCTTGCGCGCCGCGGTGCTGCTGCAACGGGCTACCGGAACATCATGCGGGGCCCGGATTCGCTGCGAGAAACAGATTCCACTCGGGGGAGGTTTGGGAGGCGGCAGCTCGGATGCCGCCACGACGTTAACGGCCCTGAATGAGTTGTGGAACACCGGACAATCGGTGGATCAACTGGCTGAGCTGGGTTTGAAGCTGGGTGCTGATGTGCCGGTATTTGTGCGTGGCCACGCTGCATGGGCCGAAGGCGTAGGCGAAATACTCACTCCGGTTACCCCGCCGGAACCTTGGTATGTTGTGATCCATCCGCTCTGCCACGTCTCCACTGCGGAAATATTTAGCTTGCCGGAATTGACACGCAACACCCCGCCCATCAAAATACGCGATTTCTTCGCTGGCTCAGGTATCAATAGCTGCGAAAGCGCGGTGCGGACGCGCTATCCTGCGGTCGCCGCCGCGCTGGATTGGCTCGCTAAGCATGGAGTAGCGCGCATGACAGGGACGGGCGCCTGTGTGTTTGCTGACGTCGCCACCGAAGCGCGCGCCCGTGAAATCGCGGCGCTGACGCCGCCACCGTGGCGCGGATTTGCCGTCAAAGGATTAAATCGCTCGCCGTTGCGAGCGCAACTCGACGCCCAACGCGCGCAACTTACGCGAGGCCGTTGTGACAGCTAGACCAAAATTACTTGGGGTGTCGCCAAGCGGTAAGGCACTGGTTTTTGATACCAGCATTCCCAGGTTCGAATCCTGGCACCCCAGCCATTTTAAGCAATACCCGTCCGCGGGTGTTCCTAGAGTAGCAGTAGATTTCGCAAAACGACGGGATTCACGTGTCTGAAAGCAAAATGACGGTGTTCACCGGCAACGCCAACCCGCAGTTGGCGCAATCGGTCGCGAATTATTTAAATATTGAGTTGGGCAAGGTGCACCTTGGCCGTTTCAGCGACGGCGAAATCATGGTGGAAATATTGGATAACGTGCGCGGACGGGATGTGTTCGTGATCCAGTCCACCTGTGCGCCGACGAATGACAACTTGATGGAATTATTGGTGATGACGGATGCGATGCGGCGCGCATCGGCGCAACGTATCACCGCCGTGATCCCGTATTTTGGCTACTCGCGACAGGATCGGCGGCCACGCTCGGCGCGCGTGCCCATCACCGCGCGCTTGATCGCGGATATGATTGAAATCAGCGGCGCCGACCGAGTGTTGACTGTTGATTTACATGCGGACCAGATTCAAGGCTTCTTCAGCTTGCCGGTCGACAATATTTATTCATCGCCGATTTTGCTGGGCGATATTTGGAAAAAGGAATATCCGGATCTGGTGGTGGTTTCGCCGGATGTGGGCGGGGTGGTGCGCGCCCGCGCACTCGCTAAACGTCTGGATGATGCTGAACTTGCTATCATCGACAAACGCCGGCCGCGCCCGAACGAAGCGCAAGTGATGAACATCATAGGCGATGTGGAAGGGCGCTCCTGTGTGATTATTGATGACCTTGTCGATACCGCTGGAACCTTGTGCCAAGCTGCCCGTGCGCTAAAAGACCACGGCGCCAGAACCGTAGTGGCGTACACTACGCACCCGGTACTGTCAGGCGCCGCGGTCGAGAACATCGAGAATTCGGTATTGGATGAGATTGTAGTGACGGATACCATTCCATTGCGACCGGAAGCCAAGGCCTGCAAGCGGATTCGTCAGTTGAGTATTTCCGGCATGTTGGCGGAATCCATGCGCCGCATTAGCAGTGAAGAGTCGGTAAGCAGTTTGTACATGGATTAACGGTTTTTAAATGGGCAGTGGAGAAAGACGATGAGTAACGAATTTTTATTAAATGCCGAAATGCGCACTTCCGCAACGGGTCGTGGCGGCAGCCGCCGTTTGCGTCATGCTGATAAAGTCCCGGCGATCATGTATGGCGCCGGTCATGAGCCGATGATGTTGGAGATTACCCATAAAGAACTGGCACGCAAGCTGGAAAACGATGCGTTTTATTCGCACATTCTTACCTTGAAAATTGGCGGCAAAGATCATAAAGCCGTGTTACGCGACCTGCAGCGCCATCCGGCACGCAACAAGCTCATCCATGCTGATTTTCAGAGTGTCAGCGACACACAGCGCATTACCATGCACGTGCCCTTGCATTTCATCGGCGCCGAATTGTCGCCGGGCGTCAAGACCCAGGGTGGTGTGGTTTCACATTTAATGAACAGCGTTGAAGTGCGCTGCCTGGCGAAAGATCTGCCGGAATTTATTCCCGCGGATATGTCGGCATTGAGTCTTCACCAGTCGATTCATTTATCTGATCTGAAAGTGCCTCCTGGCGTGCAGATTCTCGCTTTGATACAGGGGCCAGATCACGACTTACCGGTGGCGAGTGTGCATGCGCCACAAGCTATTGTGGAAGAAGTCGCCCCAGTCGCCGCTGTTGCGGCCGAAGGTGCGGCACCGGCCGCGGGCGCAGCACCGGGAGCCGCTGCCCCGGCAGCGGATGCCAAAGCCAAGCCGGAAGGCAAGGGCAAGTAACGCGGTCCTATTCTCCACACGTCGCGTTCTGGGAAGCCAGTCTTGGCGTCGCGTACTCCGCTCATTGTTGGCCTGGGTAATCCGGGTGCAAAGTACGAGGGTACGCGGCACAACGCTGGCTTTTGGTTTGTGGACTGTTTAGCGCGCGAGGCGGGATCTCAGCTCAGGTTGGAAGCCAAATTTCACGGCGAGGTTGGTAAAGTCTCAGTCGCGGGCCGGGATGTGTGGTTACTTAAACCCAATACTTTCATGAATCGCAGTGGTCACGCCGTACGGGCTATCGCGCAGTTTTACCAAATCGAAATCGCAGATATTCTGGTCGTGCACGATGAGCTGGACGTCCCGGCAGGTGCATTGCGGGTGAAACAAGGCGGTGGTCACGCCGGACACAATGGCCTGCGCGACATTATCGATCAGCTGGGCGGCAACGAATTTATGCGTTTGCGTGTCGGGATCGGCCGGCCCAGTACCAGCGGCGATGTCACAGATTATGTGTTGGGGCAGCCGTCGAAGCTTGAGCGCGACGCCATCCACGCGGCGATCAAAGTAGCCACGTTCTACACACCACAACTCATCGGCGGTGAACTAGCAAAGGCCATGCAACATTTGCATAGCCTGACTCCCCCTCAAGCCAGCGAGTAACGCGTCATGGGATTTAAATGCGGTATCGTCGGACTGCCCAATGTTGGTAAGTCCACCCTGTTCAATGCGCTGACCAAGGCGGGTATTCAGGCGGAAAATTATCCGTTTTGCACCATCGAGCCAAACGTTGGCGTGGGTCCCGATGCCGGATCCGCGTCTAGACAAGCTCGCCGCCATCGTCAATCCACAGCGCGTTTTGCCTACGACCATGGAATTCGTCGACATCGCCGGTTTGGTGGAAGGCGCGTCAAAAGGTGAGGGTCTTGGCAATAAATTTCTTGCCAACATTCGCGAAACCGATGCCATAGCGCACGTGGTGCGGTGTTTCGAAGATCCGAACGTGATTCACGTGGTCGGCAAGGTCAATCCGCTCAGCGATATTGAAGTCATCGATACCGAACTCGCGCTCGCCGACCTCGAGGCGGTGGAAAAAGCGCTGCATCGCTTGGGCAAATCAGCCAAGGCAGGCGACAAAGACGCCATCGTAAAAAACAAACTATGCGAACAAGTGCGCGAACAACTGAATCAGGCCAAACCGGTACGCGCGATGGGTCTGAGCGCCGAGCAAATGAAGCTGCTTTACGACCTGCACCTGCTCACCGCCAAGCCTACTATGTACATCGCCAACGTTGCCGAAGATGGATTTGAAAATAACCCGCATCTCGATGCCGTGCGTAAACATGCCACGCAAGAAGGCGCTGTGGTCGTGCCGGTATGCGCTGCAATTGAAGTGGAGTTGGGTGAATTGAACGACGAAGAGAAAAAAGAATTTCTCGCCACCATGGGCCAAAACGAGCCGGGTTTAAATCGCGTGATTCGCGCCGGTTATGCTCTGCTTGGTCTGCAAACCTACTTCACCGCCGGCGTCAAAGAAGTACGTGCGTGGACCGTCAAAGTCGGCGCCACCGCCCCGCAAGCCGCTGCCGTCATCCACACCGATTTCGAAAAAGGCTTCATCCGCGCCGAAGTCATTGCCTATGACGACTTCATCCAATTCAAAGGTGAGCCGGGTGCCAAAGAAGCCGGTAAATGGCGTCTGGAAGGCAAGGAGTATGTCGTGCGTGACGGAGACGTCATGCACTTTCGTTTCAATGTTTGATCGACCCGCTTAAAATTCCCATAGTCCATCCCGCACACAAAACTTTCTAATCATCGCTATTCATGGCTATGGGCTTGAGTGGGTGAAGGATAGCGGGTATGTAGAGCTGCTTGAGGGAAATACTCTCGAACTATGCGCTCTCAATGTCATCAGCAGCTTCAAGCGCGCTAAACACAAATACTGGTCTGTCCAAGAGTAATGTTTTAGCAATCTCGCCTAGAGTTATTGGCTGCCTATCTAAATAAACTGAGAGCAATAAAAAACCGAAGGTACCGCTGTGGGTGCCTTCGGTTTGATTTGTCAAAATTACTATTTATCGTGGCAGGTCAGGCACAGACCGCTTGACGTTCCTTCACCGGTATTTGCGTTGCCGTTGCTGACGCGCAAAAAGCTTGGAATAAACATACTTCCCGGACCGCTGATAGGAATTCCATGCGGGTCATGGCAGGAGGCGCACTCAACCTCAGGCCCCTCACCGGTATCATACAAACGCGGCTCATTCGTGTCAGGGTGACTGTTACCATTTTTATCAAAGTACTTCATCTTACCGATAACAGTACCGGTGGGTTGATTAAAGTCTATACCCGGCCCAAATGTATCTGGGAATAAGATGCCAATAGGATGATCATTGCGTAAATCCGTGCCGATGACGAAAACTCTGAAATCTGGTATTGAAGTATCGCTTTGGTGACAGAAGGCGCACTTATTTTCCTGCGATGGGATGCTTGATAGGTCGGAAGGAAGTTCCGAGCCCATCTGCAAGTGGCCCATTGATGGTGGCTTGATTGGGGTGCCGTCCTGTAGCCTGTTTGGCCAAGTATCCAGCCAAGCTTTATCTACAGTGGCAAGTTCTTGTTGAGCTGGATTGAAACCACCAGAACCTGGCATATTTATAATGGAATCAATAGCTATGGTGCCGTCATGACAAGACAAACATGTTAGTGAGTTCGCTCCGGGTTGACCGATGGGTCGATTAAGCGTCCGTAATTTGTCATAAATTACGTATTCCCCGGTGTTGATGGTGCGATTCCAAATGGGAGCCTTTATCTTCGTATTTGCTCCATGTGGGGTATGGCAGTACACACATATTTCACCATAGTTATTTCTTGCGACCAGTGACATCACATCAGCCACTATATTAAATGACTGGGTCAGATTATGTCTTGTATTTTGTATGCTTCCTACTCGTGAAGCTTTAGTAGCATTGGCTTTTTCACCTGGCGCAACAATTGGAACCCATCCATCCGCGTGAGCCATACCTGAACAAAGCACTGCAATTGAGCCGAGTACTCTGAATACTTTGATTGCAAACATAGCCCACCCCCATTTATTTAATTACAGCTTAAATTTTAGCTCTAAACTTACAGGTCGAATCCTGACCATTGTTTACTACGAGCGAGTTTAACGTTGCAGACACTACATAAATTAAAAATGTGTGTCAATTTATTGCAAAGAATTTCCTGCGTAGCTCATTTCTTTTTGTTGGGTTTATTTTTTGTAGATAGCCAACCTTCGTTAGGTTGCAGGCGGGCGGGTCGAAATATATCCACCTTCTTGAAGTATTGATCAACCATGTAGATGCGCCCGTCTTCGTCGACAGCAATGCCTGCCGGTAACATATATTCGCCAGGTCCTCCATTACTGCCACGCGAACCGATAAATAGCAGCAATTGACCTTCTTTATTGAAGATCTGGAAATTTCCGAATCCAGTATCAATCACATAGAAGTTGCCTTCCTTGTCTACCGCAATTCCTTTTGGACGTGAAAATTGTCCTGTCTTGACACCAACGGCGCCTACTTTGCGAATGAACTGGCCTTCAGGTGTAAATGATTGAACTCTAAAGTTGCCGCCATCGACCACGTAGATTGTGCCATCGGGCGCTGTAGCTATTTGCAAGGGCAGATTAAACTCGCCAGGCTCTGAGCCCCGATGGCCGACAGATTTGATGAATGCCCCGGTCTTCGCATTCCAAATAGTAAATTGATGATGTTCCTTATCATCTACGCCTCCTGTATCAACTACATATAATTTGACGCCATCAGGGCTAAGAGCTACACCTGAGGGCCGGCTAAAATATTCGGAACCGCCGATCGCGCGGAGATAATTCCCGTCTTTATCAAATACTACGACACGCTTGCCGGAATTATCGCAAACGTAGAGTTCGCCATCGCGGCTGACTGCCAACCCAATGGGCTTATTTATAGTGCCAGGACCGTCAGTGCCGATGACTTTAAAGTCTCGACCTGGGACGTCGAACATAAGTACGGCCCGCTGCACGGTGTCGGACACATACACCCGGCCTTGATAAACGGCAATCCCGTAGGGTTTGGCAAGCCCCCCTCCTGAACCTGGCGATCCAGTGACTGCAAAGCGGAAACGATCCGCCGTAGTAATTTCCTTTACATCAAAGCTGGAGCGAATAGTACGTTCGTAATAGTAACGAGGCTCCTCCGGTGGTGGTGGATATACGGGGGGCGGCAGCTCTTTGATTTTTTCATGCGAGGAGGCACAGGCTGAAAGTATGATCGCGACTAAAACGTAGATGATTCGGGTCGAATACTGCATCACTTGACGTGACATGTGAAACATAACACCTCGGCTTTAGCCCTCAAGAAGAGTTCATTCTTAGGATTATGGACATTGTGGCATGTCGCGCACTCAACATTGCCATCGTAGAGCTTTACACCATTATCGAACCCATTCGGATTATCCACGGGTTTGAAGTCAGGATCAGTAAATCCCAAACCGGCGTAACGCATCGATATGGGATGATCATTCATCAGATCCGTACCTAACATTTTTACGCTAATGTCATGGGCTACTTGACCGTTATGACATTTTCCGCAACTTTCGATATTGTCATCCGGATTTATCCGCATATGCATCGCTTTATCCACAACAGGATCAAAAGTGATAGGTTTGAAAATAACCATATCGATGCTCATCGTGCCATCGTGGCAAGACAAGCAAAGGAGGCTAATGGAATTAGGTGTTTTCGTCTGAGAATCGAGCGTGGAGCTGTTATATAAGCGGTAATTCTCCGTGGCGGGCATGTTGCGATTCCAATCTTTGATGCCACCAAATTGCTCAGGTAAGGCACCTGCCTCTTCCGGCGGAACATGGCAATACACACATGAATAGCCATAGTCAGAAAATGCCACCCCCGCCATTGCAACTACGCCTGCGCGTGCATTGAGGCCTGTGAAGTCGTGTTTTGATCCGAGGATAGGATCATCTGCGCCTAAGACGGGATCACCAATAATAGGCTGCGCGCTGCTGTATTCGGCGAGGCTAATGACAAGGCCGCACAATAGTGCGGTGGCTGCCAAAAATTTTTTGTTTTTCAGGATCATAAACTCAGGGTAGCGCATTTAACCCAAATTAAGTGTGATCGGTAGGAGTTTTAGCATCTCTCCGTTGTTTAAGTTATTACGAGTACGTAAAAAACACAATGCGAATTGTCCTTGACGAACATTCCTTGAATTCGGTTTACTTCAGACCCGTAATCTCTTCCGGTTGCTTCCAACTAGGCATCCTATAAAATATGTAGTTTTTTGAAGGAGACAACCTTAGGGTCCAAATCGTACGTGGATAGCGACCTCTTATACTTATGTTAGATGATAAACAGAATAATGCTCAGATGATGATAGGGTGTGGTGCCTTAATATTCGCTGCTCTGCTGACGGGCCAAGTTGTGGCTGCTGAACGAACCGCCTTACAAAACCCAGATGCAAAGCAGCTCTATCAAAAGCTTTGTTCAGTATGTCATGGCGATAAAGGGGATGGTGACAGCCGGGCTGCTGGGAGCTTTAACCCCAGGCCGCGAAATTTTACAGCTCCAGAATCGGCTACGGAATTAACACGCGAACGTATGATTCAGTCGGTAACGAAGGGTCGACCGGGGACTGCGATGGTGGGGCATGCGAAGAAGCTTAGCCCTAAGCAAATCGAGAATATAGTTGACTATATCCGTGCCACTTTTATGCATCTCCCGTCAGATGTGCAAGTGCCACTGACTGATGGGACAACGGCGGGGGCTCCCGCCAACCTAGGAGCCACATCGCCGGATCATCCTGCAAAGCTTGCGGATATGACACTCCCGTTCCCGCAGAAGCTTAAAGGCAACGTTGAAAGTGGCCGTGCATTCTTTATGAAGAACTGTTTTACGTGCCACGGTGTTAAAGGGGACGGCAATGGTCCGCGCGCCTTTTTTATTGCACCACGGCCGCGCAATTTCACGAGCGCGGAATCTCGCCAAACTTATAATCGGCCACGCTTATTTGATGCTATAACCAATGGAAAGCGTGGTACGGTGATGCCGGCGTGGGGGAAAGTTCTCGACCCACAGCAAATTGCGAATGTCGGAGAATTCGTCTTCGAGGCTTACATTAAAGGATCGTACAAACTGAAAGCCGCAGATTTACCTGCCGAAGACGACAAAAAAAAAGGCTACTAAACTCTAAGCCTGAATCAATAATTGCTGCATCATCTGATTCCGTAAATAAGTCTTGGCACGAAGCGGGAAGAAAAATTTATAATTTTCGCTGTTATTTTTGCCATGGCTATTCAGGTGATGCAAAAACCCTGGCGAGTACTTTTTTAGTACCCACACCCCGTGATTTCACATCGACCTCGCTGGATAAATTACTACCAGCTTCAATGGTCGAGACCGTTACGCATGGACGTCCCGGATCGGCCATGATGGGATTTGCGAGTGTTTTGACCCCGCAGGAAATAAATGCGGTCGTTGATTTCATCAGAGTAGAGTTTATGCAACATGCGCGCGCCAACACGCGTTACCACACGGCCGAAAACGGCTGGCCAGCGCATGAAAAATATGACGCCGCATACCCATTTGCATTAGGCCAGTTACCCATCGACATCGCGGCAGAACAATTGACTCCGCAGCAACAAGTTGGCCGAGAAGTATTTCTATCGAGCTGTGTAAGTTGCCATGATCGGGGCAAAGTCAGCAATGAAGGTGCGATCTGGGAAGCGCGGCCACTCTCATTCCCGCGTAATGGATATTCGCATCGTGCACCCAAGCTGGATGCGGAATCCGGCGCTTCGCCGTATGCAGTGCATGAGCAGGCGCCGAATGTCACGAATCTCACTCCCCTCGAACAACAGGGACGGCAACTGTTCCAACAGAATTGCGCCTTTTGTCATGCAGCCGATGGCACCGGGCGCAATTGGATCGGCAGCTTTCTTGATGCCCATCCACGTAATCTTACCGGTCAGCGTGTTGCTGCTATGACCACGGAACAATTGGTAGAAGTAATCAGTCACGGCATCAAAGACACGACGATGCCTGCATGGAAAACCGTTCTTACGAACGGCCAAATTCGCGCCGTGGCTGTTTATGTGCAGCGAGTATTTGTGGCCCATCCAGACGGTTCAAATTCTGCTAAGGTGACGGGTGCTCCTCGGCAACAAGGAACGAGTCATGATTAAGGTCGGCATTGTTGGTGGTACGGGATACACGGGTGTGGAATTGTTGCGCATTCTGGCAGCGCATCCGCAGGTTGATTTAGTGGAGATTACCTCGCGCTCCGAGATGGGGATGGGCGTAGCTGATTTATTTCCGAGCTTGCGTGGCCGCGTTAAATTGAAATTTACCGAACCTGATGCACAACGGTTGGGCGCTTGTGATCTCGTGTTTTTTGCAACGCCTAATGGTGTTGCCATGACTATGGCGCCGCAGTTGTTATCCGCGGGGGCGCGAATTATTGACCTCGCGGCGGATTTTCGATTGCACGATGCGGCTGACTGGGAGCGCTGGTATCAAGTGCCTCACGCTTGTCCAGAACTGTTAAAAGAAGCGATCTACGGTTTACCGGAGCTTAATCGCAGCAAGATCAAAAGTGTGCGGCTGATTGCCAATCCGGGGTGTTATCCGACGGCGGTGTCATTGGGATTGCTCCCCTTGCTCGAAGCAGGCGTAATCGACCCTGGGCAGTTGATCGCAGATGCTAAATCAGGTGTCAGTGGCGCTGGGCGCAAAGCCAGTGTGGCGCATCTATACTGCGAAGCAGCAGATTCAATGAAAGCGTATGGCGTGGCTGGGCATCGGCATCTTCCCGAGATAAAACAAACCCTGCGGCAGGCCGCCGGAAAACCGGTGGGATTAACGTTCGTGCCGCACCTGACACCCATGATTCGCGGCATCCACGCGACGCTGTACGCAACCGCCACGTCAGCCGTTGATGTGCAAAAGTTGTACACCGAGCGTTATCGTGACGAGCCGTTTGTTGATGTAATGCCGGCAGGAAGTCATCCGGAAACCCGCAGTACACGAGGTTCGAATCTCTGTCGCATCGCTGTCCATCAGCCGCAGAATGCACAGACCATTGTCGTGCTGTCTGTTATTGATAATCTGGTTAAAGGTGCCGCCGGTCAGGCTGTGCAGAATATGAATCTGATGTTTGGGTATGACGAGACATTGGGGCTGGACGCAATACCCATGATGCCGTAATGCCAGCGTAGTTCAGAAATCCAAGCTTGAGCCGATTAAGACTCGCCGACCCACTTCAACGTATAAATCATGGCAAAAAAATCTGTACAGCTCGTCATTAAGCAACATCAGCCTGTGCGTTATTGGCTGATGTTGGCTTTTTATGCGCTATTAGTCGGCATAGCGGGTTGGGCGATGTATACCGTGGGACAAAAAAGAGCGGGTACAAATAATACTGAATTGAACAACACCGTGGACAGATTAAAGGAATACACGCAAAGCCTGGAAGAGCAAAAAGCCAAACTGTTGGAGCAAGTCGCGGTGGTGGAGCGTAACCGCCAGGTTGAACAACAAGCCTTCAGCGATGTCGACAGTTCTTTGAAAAGCCAGCAAGAGGAAATTCTTGAACTCAAGCAAGAGGTGGCTTTTTACCGGGGAATAGTCGCACCACGTGGTGATACCGAAGGCGGGTTGAGCATTCAAAGTTTCCGCATCGAAAAATCGCCTGAGGAACACACTTACCGCTTCAAGCTGGTACTGACACAACTGGCAAAGATGGATACCCCAGTTAAGGGCCGGGTGCGCATTGATATCGCCGGGGTGAAAGACGGGAAACCCACCAGTCTTTCACTGGCGGAAGTTTCCAGCGGAGCAACGCCAAGCCTTGATCTGAAATTCAAATATTTCCAGACCGTCGAGGGCAACATGGTGCTACCGGCCGGATTTGCGCCGACCAATGTGGCTGTCGAAATCGCACCTTCCGGCGGCAAGCTGGCGGGACTCAACAAAAATTTTGTGTGGGAATCGCTACTGAACTAGAGAGGTTTCACCATGTTTCGCGGCGGCAAAAACAAAATGCCCAGAATCGACACACTCGTTGGCCATCAAACCGTCGTGCACGGTGACATTCATTATCGCGGTGGATTGCATGTGGATGGTGCAATTAAAGGCAACGTCATTGCTGATGATGATCCTGAATCCGTTTTATCTGTCAGTGAGCGAGGGGTAGTTGAGGGTGATGTGCGGGTTTACAACATTATTCTTAATGGAAAAGTGGTTGGGGATGTGCATGCATTGGAAAAGGTCGAGCTGGCAGCCAACGCGCGGGTGATTGGAAATGTTTATTACAAATTGATCGAAATGGCCATGGGATCCGAGGTAAATGGCAATCTTGTCCACAAAGTTGAAAAACCAGTCGACGCGCTCACCGATGCCAGCGCTCAAGCGGCATCCAAAGCTAAATCTTGATAGTCGTGGTCAGGAACCGCATAATTAATCAACTTCGTTCACTTTAGTCGCAAGAGGTATTTCTAATGACCCAAGCCGTGAGCCCCATCGTTTTTACCGATAGCGCAGCCAACAAGGTTAAGCAATTAATCATCGATGAAGGCAATGCCAATTTGATGCTTCGAGTATTCGTTTCAGGCGGGGGTTGCTCCGGATTTCAGTACGGTTTTACTTTCGATGAAGCAACCACCGAAGGCGACACCCGTATTGATAAAGGCGGTGTGACCCTGCTCATCGATCCGCTGAGTTTTCAATATCTGGCCGGCGCCGAAATCGACTACACCGAAGGTTTGGAAGGTTCGCAATTCGTGATTCGCAATCCGAATGCACAAACCACGTGCGGGTGTGGTTCTTCCTTCTCAGTCTAGCGTGCAGGTCAAATTAGGGCGCGACGGGTAACTCCCGCGCGCCCTGTGTTTTTGTAGTATCCGAAGAGTAGTTTTGTCTCAACTTCGCAGTGCTTCCAATTCTTCCCATCGCGCGTAGGCGGTTTTTAGTTCAGCTTCAATTTGTGCCACACGGGTCTGCGATTTATTGATGGCCGCTTTATCCTGCTGATAAAACTCCGGCGCGCCCATCTGTGTATTCAGCTCGCTGCGCTGCGCTTCCAGTTTCTCGATGGTGGCGGGCAGCGCATCCAGTTCGCGTTGGTCTTTGTTCGATAATTTTTTCGCGGCTTTCTCACGTGCGGGCTCCGGCATTTCCAGTTTGGGTTTGACGGAGGTTTTGGTTTCCACCGGTGCCGCACGCTGGCGCAGCCAATCGTCGTAGCCACCGACATACTCGTTCACTACACCATCGCCTTCGAATACCAAGGAGCTTGTCACGACATTATTGATGAACGCGCGATCATGACTGACCAATAACACGGTGCCCGCGTAGTCGATGATCAATTCTTCCAGCAGGTCGAGTGTGTCGGAGTCGAGGTCGTTGGTTGGTTCGTCGAGCACCAGCAGATTGGACGGGCGGGTGAACAGGCGTGCCAGCAGCAGACGGTTGCGCTCACCACCCGACAACGCACGCACCGGCTGACGCGCGCGGTTGGGCGTGAACAGGAAATCCTGCAAATAACTCAACACATGGCGCGGTTGGCCGTTGATAGTGACGGTCTCGCTGCCCTGGCCAATGTTTTCCTGTACGGTTTTGTTTTCGTCGAGTGCCGCGCGGTATTGGTCAAAGTACGCGACTTCCAGATTGGTGCCAATTTTGAGCGTGCCCTGCGTGGGCGCAAGCTGTCCCAGCAATAGCCGCAATAGAGTAGTCTTGCCGGCTCCGTTGGGACCAATGATGCCGACTTTATCGCCGCGCATGATCACGGTGTTGAGGTCACGAACCACCGGATTGCTGGCGTACTGAAACGCAACATTAATGGCCTCGACCACCATTTTGCCGGAACGATCCGATTCCTGGATCGCCATGCGCGCCGAACCCGTGCGCACACGGCGCGCGGCAAATTCCTCGCGCAGTTTTTTTAACGCGCGCACGCGACCTTCGTTGCGCGTGCGGCGTGCCTTCACGCCTTGGCGTACCCACACTTCTTCTTGTGCGAGCCGTTTGTCGAATAGGGCATTGGCGGTGTCCTCGGCTGCGAGCAAGGCTTCTTTTCGTTCCATGTAGGTGGCGTAATCGCCCGGAAAATCGGTCAGTTTGCCGCGGTCAAGTTCAATGATGCGTGTCGCCAGCCTTTGCAAAAAAGCGCGATCATGAGTGATGAACAATAGAGTTCCGTTCCAACCGAGGAGGAATTCTTCCAACCACATAATAGAAGCGATATCGAGGTGATTGGTCGGCTCATCGAGCAGCAACAGATCGGGTTCGCTCACCAGGGCGCGCGCGAGCATCACGCGACGCTTGAGGCCGCCGGATAAACTGTCAACGTCGGAATCCGGATTCAGTGCCAAACGTGTCAGGACATTGTCCACGCGCTGTCCGACCGTCCAGCCGTCGGCCGCTTCCAGCTCGTGCTGGCAGCGTTCAAGCTCATCCATCTTGGAGAAATCACCGTCGGCCAGCGCATGGGTCAGGTCGTGATAGCGTGCAATGACCTCACCGATGTTGCCCAGCCCACCCGCCACCACGTGATAGACGCTGCCGGTAGTGTCTTGCGGTACTTCCTGTGCGAGTTGTGCGACGCGCAAACCTTGAATGCGCACCACTTCGCCATCGTCGGGCGGCATGTCGCCCATGATCATGCGCAGCAAGGTGGATTTGCCGGTGCCATTGCGGCCGACCAGGCACAGCCGCTCGCCGCGCTCGATGGAAAAATTCACGCCGTCAAACAACGGCGGTTGTCCCAGGGTGAGGATCACATTTCGAAAAGTGAGAATAGCCATGACACGCTCGCTGCTAAAACCGGAGCGCGGATTCTATCAGCCCGCAGGCGTTTAAAGCCGGAATTTACTTACCAAAACATTTAACTCTGCTGCCATGCGCGTGATATCGCCGCTGGCAGAAGCAGTCTGCTGTGCACCGTCGGCTGAGGTTTGCGCATTGCCGGCGATTGCGGAAATATTGCGATTAATCTCTTCGGTAACAGCGCGTTGTTCTTCCATCGCGGTCGCAATCTGGGTGTTGATGTCATTGATACTCCCCATGACATGTACGATTTTTGCTATCGATTCCGCTGCGCTACCGGCCTGCATGACACTGTTTTTGGTCTTTTCTTGACCCCTTTGAATAACGTCTACTGCCTGTTTGGTGCCTTGCTGCAAACGCTGCACCATGTGTTGAATTTCTTGGGTGGATTTCTGTGTCCGCGACGCCAGTGTGCGTACCTCGTCGGCGACCACTGCGAAGCCGCGCCCTTGCTCCCCGGCGCGCGCGGCTTCGATCGCCGCGTTTAATGCCAGCAGGTTAGTTTGTTCGGCCACGCCGTTGATAACATCGACCACCGAACCGATGTTGCCGCTTTCAGATTCCAGCAGGCGTAACACCTGCGCCATGTTTTCCACTTCGGTTGCAACCCCGCTGATGGCGGTCTGCACTTGCGTTACCACCGCCTTGCTACTGCTCGCTTCATCGTTGGCTTGTTGTGCGGCCGTGGCGGCTTGTGCGGTGTTGCGTGCAGTTTCTTGTACCGTGCTGGAAAGCTCATTAACCGCTGTTGCAACCTGCTCAACTTGCGAGTGTTGACTATTTAGGCTGTTATGCGCCAGCTCCGTCACGCCAGAGAGTTGCTCGGCGGCCGTTGCCAGCTGGCTGGCATGCGCGCTCAGTTGTTCCAGCATGCCGCGCAGGTTTTTCTGCATATTTTTCAGCGCGGACAATAAACTGGTATGGTCTCCACTTTGCACGGTAATTACCGTCGACAAATCGCCAGTGGCGATCTGATGGGTCAAGTTCACAGCGATTTCCACGTCGGCGCCCAACTGCCGTAACACACGCAGACGTGTGCTA
The DNA here is from genome assembly GCA_964532385.1 of uncultured Gammaproteobacteria bacterium. Classification (GTDB taxonomy): domain Bacteria; phylum Pseudomonadota; class Gammaproteobacteria; order SG8-11; family SG8-11; genus UBA6921. The sequence goes on from CAZHHW010000016.1 coordinate 27,889, forward strand.
TTCGACAAATAGATTACGCTTCCCAGTGCAATCAGCAGGATCCCGATCAAAAGGCCCGTGTAGGTCCGCACGGTAGAGCGCGCGTCGTCTTCGGTGTTCTGATTGCGTTGATTGGTAAGGGTCACGACATTATCGATGGCCTGACGATGTTGCTCGTAAGCGTCAGACATCTGAGCTAGAGCGGCGGTAAGCTGGACACGATCGCGGTTGGCAATGGCCGGAAAAAACTGTTTGGCGGCAATATCAAAAAAACGCTGCGCGGGTTCGTGTGCGGATTTGAGCAACGCATTGTTGAGTTTAGGTTCGAGCCCGGCCCCGCTCCAGAATAGGTGACGGTCGTCGTATTCTTTCTTCAGGGTTTGAAAGCGTGCGCTGAGTTGCTCGATTTTCGCCGCATCGGTGGCGTCGAACAATTGTTGGCTCACTAAGTACGCTTCAATGATGTAACCGGGCGGCGGTAAGATATCCGCGATTAAATCTTTGCCCTGCACAATACGGTCGTATACCGGACCGTTCACCTTGAGTTGTTGCAGCGTAAAAAAAGCGAAAGCGCTAAAAATTATAAAGCCCGTAGCAGTGGCAAGAACCACTGTGGCGAGACGTTGTGCGAGGGTAGTAGACATAGTTCTTCAACTGCGAAGTTAAGGGTACTTTGTAATATCGGCAATGTGATGTAGGGCTTTAGCTTCTTGGCATAACCCTGCCGCAAATTCCGTTACAATCGGAGCGTACCTCCGGGAGTGCGCCATGATTTTGAATGTCCTTCTTGAAGATCGTCCGATTGCGATTTCAGTGCGCGATGAAATTCTGCGCGATGGGCAGGATTTCTACGCGAAAATGGATCGTGATATGGACCAAGGCTGGCAGATGAGCCGGGAGTGGGTCGAAAATCCAACACAAATTGAACGCTGCCAGATTGCCGCCGACAAATTACATACCGCATTGAACATGCGTAATGAAACCCTGGTCATGCTGATGGCCGGCTATATCTTGTCGCGAATGCCGGATGTCCGCTGCGTTACTATAAATACCGAGGGGGAAATGCAAGAAACCCTCATTGACGTATAAAAGACAGCACCAAGGGTTATGTAATACGGCTGCTGAAATAACCGTGTTCGGCACTGCGTGTTAAGCGTTGGAAGTCATCGCCTTCGACGTGGACCAGCTCACGGTGATTGCCGGATTCAAAATAGATGTCCGGATTCATGCGCAAGGTATCGTCGATAATCACGCCAAATCCATAGGCCTCGCCCAGCGGCGGTACCGCTCCCAGTTCGCAATCCACAAATAGCACGGCGAGTTCTTCTTCATTCGCCAGGCTTAGATTTTTACGCCGCAGGCGGTCGCGTAAGGTCCCAAGCTCGACATGATGAGTGGAAGGCACCACCGCCATCACGTATCCGAATTCATCTTCCAGCATGACTCCTTTTGCCAATGCATCGCCGGGCACATGCGCGGCATGCGCGGATTCCATGCTGCACCCACTGCGCGCATGCCGGATAAGGTTGTAACGCACGCCTTGTTTGTCGAGATAGTTGCGAACGGTAATGGAGATGCTCATCACGTGGACTCCGTAGATTTCTATACGAAGATAATTAACGCCTTAAATCCCATAATCAGCCATTCGTACAATTACTCTTGCAAAGATTTAATGCAAAAAAAAGCCGCCCATAAAATTGGGCGGCGGGGAGTCGTTGGCCTGAATTACGGTAGAACTTGATATGTTGCCGTCATCCCTGCATGCAGGTGATCGGCGACATGGCAATGAAACAGCCATTCGCCGGGATTATCCATGCGCATATCCGCCGTAATCATCGAGGCCGGTAATAGTTCCACCACGTCGGTACGGCGTGCGATCAGCGGCGCGCCAATGGTCGCCGTTTCACCGTGCCAGTGCGGCGTATGCAAATCCAGTTCGTTGCCCATGCCCAGTAGGTGCCAGCGAACGCGGTCGCGGTTCTTCGTAACGAGGCCGGGAAGGTTGCCGAAGATGTAGCCGTTCATGCTGTGCATCAAGCCTTCTTCCGCACCGTCAAGTTCGTTGAATATGAAAAACGCCACGACGAACTCTTTATCGACATCGTTCGGACTGCCATCGGCCTTGGCCGAACCTTTACGCGTGATAATGAGCGGCCCAAGCAAGCCGGCATTGGTTTCCATCGGCTCGTCGATATGGGAGTGATACCACCACACTTTCGAGCTGACCTCGCCGGCGGCCGGCCCGGCGCCATCGTTGGCTATCCACGTATAAGTGAAACAGGCGCCGGGCGCGACTTCTGCGCCCGTTCCGGCCGGCGTGCCATTCAGCCCTCGATAATCCGCGCCTTCACTATTTTTGTCGTATTTCACACCATGCGGATGCATGCCATAGCTGTTGCCGCTCTTACTGCGGTTACAGAAATTGACTAACAGGGTATCGCCTACTTCACCACGAATGATCGGGCCTAAGACGCCCAGCCAGGCGGGTTGGGCTTTTTTTACGGTAAAGGTTCGATCGGTGTATTCGACATAGCGGATTTTGTTAAACACATGGCTGGTGGTCCAAGGTGCCGGAATTTCGCACGGAGCGGGCATTCCCATACAGTGGATCATATTCTGGCCGGTCGGAGCGTAGTCCCACACGGTGTCTTCGGCGGCAATGTAGTAATTGCGAGTTACGGCTAGGGCTGAAGTAGAAATACCTGTGGCGAGCACCAAGCTCAGCCACCACGCAACGCGCGCAAAATTAATCGATCTGTTCATTATTCCCCCTTAACAAATTGATGAACCGTAGGTGTAAGAAAATCTACGACAAGTGTGCGAGTGATCAATAACCCACTGCACTTGCCGGGGATGATGCTAATTACGAAGAGGTTAAGGTGAGGTTAACAACGCCGCTGCAAGCCTGTGCCCGACCCTATCCAAGACGGTGGTATTTCGTCGGACTATAATTTCTTTTTATTCAGTGTGTTAAATGCGGCAAATGGAGAGAGCCGGGGGTTTGACATTGGCAGGTGAAACACTAGCGGAGTAGTGGGAGACTCGTGCTACCATCATTCACATAATTGTTTAAACCAGCGCTGATAACTCGACAGTTGAGGTAGGGAATGCTGTTTACCGGCATTATCGGAAAAGTGGGTGAATTCGTCAGCGTGACTCAGGCGCTGGTCAAGCCCGGCACATTCGGCATTAAACGCTGTATTAGGTTAGTCAGTGGGGCACTGGGCAGTATCCGCATTCCAGTCGCCGTCAAATTCGCGTTGGTCATCGGAGTCGTGATTACCGCCGCCATGTCCTTACTGGGCGCGCTTGTAATCCATAATCAAAAACAGATTTTGACACATCAGATTCACGCCACTGGACGTACCGTCGTGGCGCAAATGGCCAAGTCCACCACCGAACCCTTGCTGGCTAAAGATAATCTGCTGCTGGATGTGCTTACTTCCAACCTTGCTACTGCCGAGAATGTGCTGGGTGCAGCGGTATTCAGTGTGGATCGTAAACTGATTTCCAGCGCAGGTAATCAACCCTTTGAAGCAGGCGCACCGCTGGTTGGAGCAAAAAAACAATATCTGGATGGGACCCAATTGTCCCTCGACTGGCGCTGGGACGATGCCCCCCGCGGTCCGATCGACGCGGTGGCATTTATCAGTCCGGTACGTTTCAAAGATATGGTCGTGGGTTACGCTTTGATTTCGTTTACGCGCAACACGCTCACGGAGTCGATCAACGAAATGGTCGAATCGATTATCAGCGCCACCACCATCATGATTCTCGTGGGTATTGCGGTAGCCTATTTGTTGGGCCGCCGATTGTATAAACCCATTTACCAGCTCACCGACGCCAGCCGTGCCATCAGCATGGGCCACTACGACTACCAGATTGAAAGCACCCGCAATGATGAAATCGGCGATCTGATTAATTCAGTCAACGTGACCGCACGCTCCTTGCAAATGAAATCCATGCAAATGGCGCAGGGTATACGCCAGCGCAACCAGATCGCGACCGCGCTACAGCGCCACTTACCTGCCAACGTCGCCCGTGAAATCATCAGCAACGATCAGCCCAGCGAAGTCACCTTGGGCGGCAGTCACGTTAACGCGAGTGTGGTGTTCATCGACATTGTGGGGTTCACCGCCGTATCGGAAATCATGTCACCACAGAAAGTAGCCGAACTACTAAGTGATTTTTACGGTGCTGTCGCGGAAACGGCGCCGATGTACAAAGGCGCGATCGACAAATTCATCGGCGATTGCGCGATGGTGATTTTCGGTATCGCCGAAGAAGATGATACACATGCCTTTCATGCGGTTGCCTACAGCATATTTTTTATAAAAATGATGATGCGGCTAAACCGGCTGCGTGCAATACGAGGCAAGATGCCGATGCATTTTCGCGTCGGCATCAACGCAGGCGACATGCTCGCAGGCTACATTGGCTCCTCCGAGCGGGTGCAATATACCGTGGTCGGTGACGCTGTTAATGTGGCATCGCGGCTGTGCTCGGTTGCAACTGCTGATCAGGTTCTGATTACCGAGGACACGCTGCGGGTGGAAGGCTTGGCCGATAAATTATTGGTCATGCCTTACCAATCCATACAGGTACGTAATAAATCTCATCCATTAAGCACCTACCTGGTGCATGATGTTCGTCCATTCTATGCATCGGCGATGGAGCGGCAAATTAAAAACGCACTCCTCGCATTGAGTAAGGTCGGGTGACATGAAGGTGTGGCGGTGGGGAGTCGTCGCCGCAGGGGTGTCATCGCTATTATCGTGCGCAAGTTCCAGTCCATACCGATTTGATGATGCTGACGTTGATCTATTCGGTACCAGCAATTCGCCAAAACCTGTCGCCCAAACTCAAGCTAAAGACCCGGGTCGCACCCTTCCGTTAGCGACGCTCATTAATTCCCAAAAGTACAATGCCGCAATTGAAGTTCTCGAACGTGATTTGCGTGAGCATGATTCTCCTGATGTACGTCAACAGTTGGCGCAAGTGACCAAACTCGCTGAGTTTTACGACAAAGTCATAGGAGCGGACATTGAATACGCGGTTAACAAACAGGATTGGAATACGGTATACCGGTTGCTAAATCAGGCCACCACGGATTATCCGCAAGGCGCGGCAGTGCGTGAATGGCGCAAAGTGCTTGCGCCGCATCGTCAAGAACGCGTCGATTCTCTAAAGATTTCATTACTAACCGGACGTGCAGCCTGGCTGCTGCAATCGCGTGCGGTACTGGAAGAATTAATTAATCTGGAGCAGCGCAATCCAGCCGCAATCGCCAAGCTCACCGAGGTGCGTGGCGAGGCGCAAAACCTGGCTACACAACTTTCCAAGATTGGCATCGCTGCACTGACGGCTAAAGATTTGGAATTGGCCGAACGTGCTTTGACTTTGGCGGATCGTCTGCATCCGATTGCCGAAAATATTCTCGCTCTGGAGCGTCTGGATCATGCGCAGCACGAAATGACTCAGGAGAAACGCAAACAGCGATTGCGGGAGGAGCAGGAACAAGCCCGGCGTGATGCGGAAAAGCGTAAGCAATCGCTGCATGCCGTGGAAGAGCGCCAGCAGCAGATCAGCCGGCGTCTGGTGGATGATATTAACGCCATGCTTGCAAAAAACGATTTGCTGCGCGCGCAGGCGCTGCTCGAACAATTGCGCAGCGCCGATCGAAATAATTCGCAACTGCCCATGCTGGAACAGGTGCTGGCCAGTTCCATTGCGGCGCGGGTCGATGAGCTGCTGGAAAAAGGCAATATTTTGTACAGCAATAGCGAGATTGAGCAAGCTAAGGCCGCGTGGGAAGAAGCCCTGCTGCTTAATCCCAGCAGTACGCGTGCCCGCGCCCGTGTGGCGCGCGCCCAGCAAGTATTAAGCAATCTGCGTGAGCAGCAGAAGAAGGCGTCGAATTGACTTTGACGTGTTCCCGGAAATTCGCATTCCGCCTTTTTAGCGGCCATCATTGCTTTGTTCCAAATCGTTAGCGCCGGAGCGTGATGGGAAAGCAAATTTACGCAAGGTCCTTGGTTTTACGGTGTGCCGCGGTTATAGTTTGCGCCTCAACAAATACCTCCCCGGGAGAGTGCGGCTTCGGCCGCCGCCGAAGGCGCAACCCGCTCGGAATCGCTCAGGCCCAAGGACCGCGGAAGGATGTTGACTCTGGAGAGTGATCGCCGGGCCGGTTGACCGGGTTAATGTCAACACCCTAGCAGTGATCCACCGACGGGGCTCAAGCTCTCAGGTAACCGGACAGAGGGGCGGCAGAATGCAAAAGCGTTCTGCCGCCTTTTTTTCAATGTTCGGAGAGCTAATCATGGGTCAACGCACACCGCTGTACGCCACACATGTCGCCCAAAATGCCAAGATGGTGGATTTTGGCGGCTGGGACATGCCGATCAATTACGGATCGCAAATCGAAGAGCATCACCAGGTGCGGCGTGACGCCGGCATGTTCGACGTATCACACATGACGGTGCTGGATTTGCGCGGACCGCGGGTGCGCGAGTTTCTGCGTTATTTGCTGGCCAACAACATTGATCGCCTGAAAGATTCCGGCAAAGCGCTGTATAGCTGCATGCTCAACGAGCGCGGCGGGGTGATCGACGACCTGATTGTGTATTTCATGGATGAAAGCTGGTTCCGCATGGTGGTGAACGCCGCCACGCGCGACAAAGACATCACGTGGATTACCAAGCAAGCGCAAGCCTATGGTGTGGCTGTGACCGAGCGCCGCGAGCTTGCGATGATCGCGGTGCAGGGTCCGAATGCGCGCGCCAGGGTGCATCAGGTGTTGGGTAAGGCCGCCGAGGCGTCACTGCATGACATCGGCGTATTTTTTGCGCGCAGCGTGGGTGAAATGTTCATCGCGCGCACCGGCTACACCGGTGAAGACGGCTACGAAATTATTTTGCCCGCCACGCAAGCGGCGAATCTGTGGAAGCAATTGTTCGAAGCCGGAGTCAAGCCGATTGGTTTGGGCGCGCGCGATACTCTGCGGCTCGAAGCCGGCATGAATTTGTACGGCTCTGACATGGATGAAACCCTCACGCCGCTGGAAGCGGGTCTTGCATGGACGGTCGGCTGGAATCCGCCTGAGCGTAATTTCATCGGCCGCGCCGTACTCGATGCGCAGCGCAATACCGGGCATCGGCAATTCGTCGGCCTGGTCATGAGCGACAAGGGCGTATTGCGTAATCACCAGAAGGTTATTTCCGGCGGCAAAGAAATTGGCGAAATCACCAGCGGCAGCTTCTCGCCCACGCTCGGCAAGGCGATTGCGTTCGCGCGCATCGCCGCCGGAACTCACGGCATGTGCGGAGTGGACATGCGCGGCAAGGTGCAGAGCGTGACTATTGTGAAACCGCCCTTCGCGCGCAACGGCAAGGCCTGCGTGTAGGATGGAGACTGCCCATCCGGCATGATTACCGGCCACCGTTGTCGGATACCAAATTTTTTAAACTACGATCGAGGCGCTATGAGTAACATCCCGCAAAACCTGAAGTACACCAAAACCCATGAATGGGTGCTCATCAATTCCGACGGCACCGTGACGGTCGGGATCACCGACTACGCGCAAGACCTGTTGGGCGATATCGTGTTTATTCAAACGCCCGATGTCGGCAATCAGGTGAAAACGTCGCAGGATTGCGCCGTGGTCGAATCCGTCAAGGCGGCATCGGATATCTATGCGCCGCTTGCCGGCATAATCACCGCGGGAAATGCCGCTTTGAGTTCCGAGCCGGAAATTGTCAACAAGGATCCCTTCGGAGTGGGCTGGATTTTTAAAATGAGCGTCGCCGACAAGGGCGAGCTTGACAAATTGCTGACGCCTAAACAATACGCGGATCACGTAGCCTCCGAAGCTCACTGAGAATCACATCATGCCGTTTATTCCGCACACCAAAACCGATGTGACCGAAATGCTCGACGCCATCGGCGCACGCAGCATCGATGATTTGTTCGACGAAATTCCCGCCGCATTGCGTAGTGCCGCGTTGCAACATGTCCCGGAAGGCATGAACGAAATGCAGGTCGGCCGCCTGATGCGGGCCCGCGCGAATCAAGACGGTACACCGCTGTGCTTTATCGGCGCGGGTGCGTACCAACACCATATTCCCGCCGCCGTGTGGGAGCTGACCACGCGCGGTGAGTTTTACACTGCTTACACGCCTTACCAGGCGGAGGCGAGCCAGGGTACGCTGCAATTGCTGTACGAATACCAGACCATGATGACCAGCCTGACGGGTATGGATGTGTCGAACGCGTCGATGTACGACGGCGCGTCGAGTCTGGCTGAAGCGGTGTTGATGGCGGTGCGTGTGAATCGCAGCTCCAAGAGCAAGCGCGTGCTGGTGCCACGCACCGTGCATCCGTTGTATCGCAAGGTTGCACAGGCAATTGTCAAGAACCAGGGCATCGTGCTCGAAGAACTGGATTATGACCGCGCCGGCGGCTTCATAGATCCCGCCGCATTACCGAAAGAGCCGGGCGATTTCGCCGCGCTGGTGATTCCGCAGCCGAACTTTTTCGGCGTGCTGGAAGAAGTCGATGCGTTGACCGATTGGGCGCAACAGCACAAGGCGCTGGCGATCGCGGTGGTGAATCCCACCTCGCTTGCGATGCTCAAGCCGCCCGGTCAGTGGGGTACGCGCGGTGCCGACATTGCGTGCGGCGATGGCCAGCCGCTGGGTGCGCCATTGTCGTCGGGCGGACCTTACTTCGGATTCATGTGCTGCAAACAGGAGCACGTGCGCCAGATGCCGGGGCGTATTATTGGCCGCACCGTCGACCTCGATGGCAAGCCCGGCTTTGCGCTCACGCTACAAGCGCGCGAGCAGCATATCCGCCGCTCCAAGGCGACTTCGAACATCTGCACCAATCAGGGTTTGCTGGTCACGGCCGCGACTATTTATATGTCGCTGGTCGGGGCTGAAGGATTGGAGCGGGTTGCGGCCGCCTGCCATGCCAACACCCGCGCCCTGCTAAACAAGCTGAGTGCGATACCGGGTGTTGCGCCGTTGTTCAATCGGCCCGTGTTTCATGAGACGGCATTGCGTCTGCCCAAACCGGCGGGTCCGGTGCTTGACCAGCTTGCGGGCCGGAATATTCTCGGCGGCTACAATCTGGCTGACGCTTACCCGGAGCTGGGAAACGCAGTGCTGGTGTGCGCCACCGAAGTTCATGCGGATGAGGATGTATCCGCGTTCGCAACTGCCCTGCGCGCCGCGCTCGGGCAGTAATTAACCCCCAGGAGGACGATGAGATGGCAAAGATTACTTTTAAAGGTAATACGGTCAATACCAATGGCGAGTTGCCCAAGAAAGGCGCGCAGGCGCCCGGCTTTCATCTGGTCGATGCGGGTCTGAACGATGTGACGCTCGCGAGCTACAAAGGCAAGAAGAAGGTGTTGAACATTGTGCCAAGTCTTGACACAGGTATCTGCGCTACTTCGGCTAAAACTTTCGACGAAGCGGCGCCCGGCAGCAAGGATACCGTTTTTCTAACCATCTCGGCCGATCTGCCCTTTGCCCAGGGGCGTTTTTGCAAGGCCGAGAATGTGAACAACGTCATCACCCTGTCGATGATGCGCTCACGCAACTTTGCCAAAGACTACGGCGTGTTGATGGTCGATGGACCGCTGGCGGGAATCTGCGCACGCGCGGTGGTGGTGCTGGATGCGAACGATAAAGTGATTTACACCGAATTGGTGCCGGAAATCGCACAGGAGCCAAACTATGCGGCGGCATTGGCGGCGTTGAAGTAGCAGCAACAGAAGTTGCGGGCGACAGCGGGCAGCAATGGCACTCACACATGCGTTTGAACCGGCACCGCGCGCGCAACTGGCGCGCTGGGCCGGATGGTATTTCTTGGCCAACGCGGGTGTGCTGTTGCTGCTGTCGTTGCGCTATTTTTCCGCGGCGAGTTTGTCCGGCGGAGTGTTTGCGCGAATATTTTCAATATTAGCCGCGACCGGGCACTTCGCATCGTTCGCGCTGATTGGCGTAGCCGTTACGTTACCGTTGATTTTTCTGATGCCGCGCAAAGGCGTGGTGTTCGCCTTCGCGCAAGTGTTCATGGCGCTGGTATTGCTCGCCGTGATTATCGACACCTTCGTGTTCGCCCAGTATCGTTATCACCTCAATGGGATGGTGCTTGACTTATTACTGGGCGGTGCCGCGCTGGAAATTTTTACCTTCTCGGGCGTGGTTTGGTTGCTGTTTGTATTGTTGCTGCTGGGCAGTTTATCCATGCAATGGTGGTTGGGGCAGCGGCTGTGGAGTTGGACGCAACGCACGCCGCGCAACAATTACGGCTACATAGCCGCCGCGCTGCTCGCGAGCGTGTTTGCCACCGAGAACGTGGTATATGCATGGGCGGACGCAAGCGCCTACACGCCGATCACGAAACAGATTCGCATCTTGCCCGGCTATGCGCCGCTCACGGCCAAAAAGTTTTTTGACCGGTTTGGATTGAGCAGCGCGCCGGACCCGATGGCCGCGCTGAATCTTGAACACGCAAGCGAGCTTGTTTATCCCGCACATGCGTTGCAATGCAGTGCACCGGCCGCGCCGTTCAATATTCTCTTTGTGCTGATCGATGCGTGGCGCTTCGACGCGCTCACACCGGAAGTTACCCCCAATATTTACAAGCTCGCTGATTCCAGTTGGCGCTTCGAGAATCATTTCAGCGGCGCGAATTCCACACGCACCGGGGTATTCAGCCTGATGTATGGCATGCCCGGCACCTACTGGCACGCGATGCTCGCAGAGCAACGCGGAGCGGTGTTGATCGAACAGTTGGTGCATGACAATTATCGTATGGGGATTTTCGGCAGCGCCAAACTGACCAGTCCGGAGTTCGACCGCACGGTGTTTGCGCCGGTGAAGAATCTGCGTACCCAATCGCAAGGCGGCTCGCCCAGCGCGCGCGACCAGAATATTACCGATGAGTTCCGCGCGTTTCTCGCTCAGCCCGGCGGTGAACAGCAACCGTTCTTCGGCTTTTTATTTTACGATTCGCCGCACGGTTACGATTTTCCGGCCAATTATCCGTTGCCGTTTACGCCGTCATGGAGTCAGGTGAACTATCTCGCGCTGAACAATGATTCCGATCCCGTGCCGTTCGCCAACCGCTATAAGAATTCCGTGCACTACACCGACAGCTTGATCGGGCAGGTACTTGACACATTACGCGCACGGCATTTGTTCGAAACAACCATTATCGTGGTCACCGGCGATCACGGTCAGGAATTCAACGACAACAAGCTCAATTACTGGGGCCACAACAGCAATTTCTCGCGCTACCAAACCCAGGTGCCATTGCTGATTCGCTGGCCCGGCCAAGGCGCGCAGCGTTACACGCATCGCACCAGCCATTTTGATGTGGTGCCGACCTTGCTGCACGATGCGCTGGGTTGTACCAATCCTACGCACGATTACAGCAGCGGCATGCGCTTGACGGAAGTCGATGAGCAACGTCTATTAATATTGTCAAGCTATGAACAGTTCGCGCTGGCGGAGCCGACGCGTACTGCAATCATCGACGGCTTCGGCAGCATGGAGGTGGTCGATGAGCACTATCGTCCGAGTAGCGAAAAGCTCGCGCCGCCGCGTTTAGCGCAGGCGATGGATGAGATGGCGCGGTTTTATAAACGCT
>CAZHHW010000016.1:39631-45902 GCA_964532385.1 uncultured Gammaproteobacteria bacterium
CCTGTGGCAAGCGCGCCCGCCGACGACATTCCGGAAAAATTCCGGCGCAAAACCCGTTCGCTGCTGCCGCAAGTGTCCGAGCTGCAAGCGGTGCGGCACTACACGCGCCTGTCGCAGAAAAACTTTTCCATCGACACGCATTTTTATCCGCTGGGTTCCTGCACCATGAAATACAACCCGCGCGGATGTAACACGCTGGCGATGCTGCCGGGTTTTCTGGCGCGTCATCCGCTGGCACCGGACTCGCACAGCCAAGGATTTCTCGCCTGCATGTACGACTTGCAGGAAATTCTCAAAGATGTGACCGGCATGAAGGGCGTGTCGATGGCGCCGATGGCCGGTTCGCAAGGCGAGTTCGCCGGGGTCGCGATGATCCGTGCGTACCACGATGCGCGCGGCGATACCGCACGCAGCGAAATCCTGGTGCCGGATGCCGCGCATGGCACCAACCCCGCCACGGCGGCGATGTGCGGCTACACCGTCAAAGAAATTCCGACCAACGATCAGGGCGATGTTGATCTCACCGCATTGAAAGCGGCAGTGGGCCCGCACACCGCGGGCATCATGTTGACCAATCCGTCCACGCTGGGTGTGTTCGAGCGCAACATCGTCGCGATTGCGAAAGTGGTGCACGATGCGGGCGGTTTGCTGTATTACGACGGCGCCAATCTCAACGCCATCCTCGGTAAAGTCAAGCCCGGCGACATGGGCTTCGACGTGATTCACATGAATCTGCACAAAACTTTTTCCACGCCGCACGGCGGTGGTGGGCCGGGCGCCGGTCCGGTGGGGGTCAGCGAACGCCTGTTGCCGTTCATGCCGATTCCGGTGGTGACCAAAGAGGGCGAGAAGTACCGCTGGTTGACTGAAACAGACCGTCCCAAGAGCATCGGCCGCATGTCGGCCTTTGGTGGTAACGCCGGCGTGTTGCTGCGCGCCTATATTTACGCGCGTCTGCTGGGCCGCGCCGGCATGCAACGGGTGGCCGAGTATTCGACGCTCAACGCCAATTACCTGATGGTACAACTGAAGAAACTGGGTTATGTGATGGCACTGCCGCAACGCCGCGCGACCCACGAGTTCGTCGTCACGTTGAAGAGCGAAGCGAAAGAATTACACGTCAACGCGATGGACTTCGCCAAGCGCCTGCTCGATTACGGCTTCCATGCACCGACCACGTATTTCCCGCTGATCGTGCCGGAGTGTTTGCTGATCGAGCCGACCGAAACCGAATCGAAACAAGCGCTGGATGGTTTCATCGACGCGATGGCGAAGATCCGCAACGAAGCGCAAACCACACCGGAACTGTTAATCGGCGCGCCGCATACCTTGCCGGTCAAACGGCTCGACGACGTGAAAGCCGCGCGCGAGTTGGATCTGGCGTGGAAAGCGCCATGACATTCAGCGCCAGTTGCGCCGGTTGACGCGATGCCCAAGCCCGGCAAATCAGGCATCACGCGCGTGATTCATGCCGCCGGTTATTCCTGGACCGGGTTGAAAGCCGCGTTTAAGTACGAAGCGGCGTTTCGCCAGGAGTTATTTTTATGTCTTATCCTGGCGCCAGTAGCGTTATGGCTTGCGCACACCGGCATCGAACGCGCATTGTTGATTGGAAGTTTGTTGCTGGTGCTGATGATCGAACTGCTCAACAGCGCGATCGAAGCGGTGGTGGACCGCATTGGCGACGAACACCACGAGCTCGCCGGGCGCGCCAAAGACATTGGTTCAGCGGCCGTGTTCGTGTCGCTGCTGAATGTGGTCGTGATCTGGGCGCTGGTCTTGACGTAGGATAGACGCCGCCCATCGCAGTTTAAGAACACCAACAACCGGTGGGCCGTGCCCACCCCAAAGAGGATTACACGATGTCGGCACTGATCTGCGGTTCCATGGCCTTCGATACCATCATGGTGTTCAACGACCGGTTTAAAAATCATATCCTGCCCGACCAGGTGCATATTCTGAACGTTTCATTTCTGGTGCCGCAGATGCGCCGCGAGTTCGGCGGCTGCGCGGGCAACATCGCCTACAACCTGAAACTACTCGGCGAAAATCCGCTGCCGATGGCGACCGTGGGCGGCGACTTTCAGCCCTATGCCGATTGGATGGACAAGCATGGCGTCGCACGTCGACATATTCGCGTCGTGCCCGGAAGTTATACCGCGCAAGCTTTCATCACCACCGACATGGACGACAATCAGATCACCGCGTTTCATCCCGGCGCGATGTCTCACTCGCAGCAAAATAAAATCAGCGATGCGCAAGGTGTGAAGCTCGGCATCATTTCGCCGGACGGCCGCGAAGGCATGATCGCGCACGCGCAGCAATTCGCCGAGGCGGGCATCCCGTTCATTTTCGATCCGGGTCAAGGGCTGCCGATGTTCGACGGCGCGGACTTGCTCAGATTTATTGAGCAGGCCAGCTACGTGACCGTGAACGATTACGAAATGCAGTTGCTGCAACAACGCACCGGTTTGGCGCCGTCTCAAATCGCGGAACGCGTCGATGCGCTCATCGTTACCCTGGGTAGCAAAGGTTCGCACATCTACACTAAAAAACAGCGTCATGAAATTCCCGCCGTCACGCCTGCTGAAGTCAAAGACCCCACCGGCTGCGGCGACGCCTATCGCGCCGGCCTGCTTTATGGCGTGTTGCACGGCATGGATTGGGAGACGACCGGCCGCATCGCTTCGCTGCTTGGATCAGTCAAGATCGAACACCCTGGCACGCAAAATCATACGTTCAAGCGCGCGGCTTTCAATGACCGGTTCAACAAAGCGTTCGGCTATTCTCTGTAGCGCATTCCCGCGGGTGGGTATTCACACTATCGCGCTACGCTTTGCAGTGAATAGTAAAAAGGAATGCTAATGGAAACAGCACTTTCAGGGACGCGCCCGATAGCCTCTAAACTTTCCGCGGCGACCCCAACGCTTTACCTCGGCGTGTTTCTGGTGACCTTTGCCACATTGGCATTGCAGATACTGTTGACACGTATCTTCAATGTCACGCTCATGTACCATTTTGCGTTTCTGGCGATCTCCATCGCGATGTTCGGTCTGACCGTGGGCGCGTTGATCGTGCAACTGCGGCCCGGCTGGTTTATCGGCAAGGTCCGCTTGCGCTTGGCCCAGTGCGCGTTGACAGCGGGAATATCCGCCGTGGCAGGCACGGCGCTGCATCTTTACATTCCCTTTACGCCGGATTTTTCGTTACGCACGCTGGCGTATCTCGTGCCGACCATTGTGATGTTCCTGATTCCGTTTTCCGCCAGCGGCACCTGCGTCACGCTGGTGTTGACGCGTTATCCGGGCGAAGTCGGCCGCTTGTATGCGGCCGACTTGATCGGCGCGGCCTTGGGATGCATCGGCATCATCGGGATCATGGAAATTTCCGGAGCGCGCGGCGGCGTTGCCGCAGTGGGGTTTTTGATGGCTGCCGCCGCGTATGCTTTCGCCTATGGTTCACAAGCACTGCGGCGTGTGCGCATCGTGGCATTAATCGGCGTGGCTGCGAGTCTCGCGTTATGGGGGATCGCCGTCATGAATACTGCGCAGCTTGGCACCATAAAAGAAGAGGTCCGCACTTACTACACGCCCATTTACGAAAAATGGACCGCATTATCGCGCGTGATCGTGCAGACCTATCCGAATGTTCCATTTGGCTGGGGTTTCGGCGGCAATTTTCCCATCGAACATGTGCAAGTACCTCAATTGATGCTCAATATGGACGGCGTCGCCGGCACCGTGCTCACCCGGTATGGCGGCGATCCGAAAAGCGTCGCGTACCTCAAATACGACGTGACCAACATTGCGCATCATCTGCGCTCCAATGCCGATGTGCTGGTGGTGGGGGTCGGCGGGGGTCGCGACATTTTATCCGCACTCGCCTTCGGACAGCGTTCGGTGCTGGGTGTTGAAATGAACCACACCATTGTGGATACACTGACCACGCATCTGGCGGAATTTACCGGTCATTTGGCCGCTTATCCCAATGTGCGCCTGGTGAACGACGAGGCGCGCAGCTACGTCGCGCGCCAGGACCAATCATTCGATATCATCCAGGTGTCACTTATTGACACCTGGGCGGCGACGGCGGCCGGAGCATTTGTATTTTCAGAAAATACACTGTACACCGAGGAGGCATGGGACACCTTTCTGAAAAAACTCACTCCTAATGGAGTATTGAGTTTTTCACGCTGGTATTTCGAGAACAATCCCGGCGAAATTTACCGGCTGGCGGCACTGGCGGCGAAAACGCTGCAAAAGCAGAACGTCCAGAACATTGATCGACACATTCTGGCGGTGCGGTCGATTCTCAAGCCCGGCAATCTAACCAGCATCTTTGCCGACGGAATCGGTACCTTGCTGGTGAGTCGCACACCCTTCAGCGATGCCGATGTCGCGGCGCTTGCACGCGTCAGCGCACAGCTCGGGTTTGAAATAATCGTAAGTCCCGAGCACGCGAAGGACCAAGTGCTAAAGACAATTGTTGCGGGCCGGGCCGACAGCGCATTTTTTAAATCATTATCCATCGATGTCACACCGCCCACCGACGACAGCCCGTTTTTCTTCAACATGCTGCGCTTCCGCGACGTGATCGATCCGGCGCACTGGGAGTTGGGGCCCAACAGCTTCAACATGAAAGCGGTGGCGTTGCTGGGTTCGGTGTTCGCCGTGGTGGTGACCTTGACCGCGCTGTGCATCGTGATTCCCTGGTTCGCCGCGCGTCACCCGGCGCCTGCCGCCCGCAAAGCGCTGCACCTCGGGTTTTTCGCCGCCATTGGATTGGGCTTCCTGATGGTCGAGATTGCCCAACTGCAACGCTTGATGATTTTTCTGGGCCATCCGTTATACGGCTTGTCGGTGGTGTTGTTCTCCCTGCTGCTTGGGGCGGGTCTTGGCAGTTTTATTACCGACGGGCTTGCCCGCCGTGTGGCGATCAAGACCACGCTATTCGCAATGGCCGGGATTGTGCTGATATTGGTCCTGGCGGGTGTGTTCACCGATCCCCTGATTCAGTCCTTCCGCGCGGCATCCACACCGATCCGCATTGCGATAGCCGTCGGCCTGGTGTTTCCGCTGGGGGTGGTTATGGGCATGGCGTGGCCGCTGGGCATGAAAGTCGCCAGCGCATCCGTGCCGGATTTGGTGCCATGGTTCTGGGGCGTCAACGGCGCCATGTCGGTGTTCGCATCGGTGAGTGCCGTGCTGGTGTCCCTGGCCTTCGGCATTGCGGCGACATTTTGGGCGGGCGCCGCCTGTTACCTGATCGCCGCAGTGATTTACTTCCGCATGCTGCGGCACTTCGGTGCGGCGAACTTCCCTGCGGTAGCGATCGCGGATTAAACCCAGGCTAACGCGTTGTTGATCCGCCACCGTCTGCATAGGCGTCGAGCAGCGCGGTCCAATCCGCTTCGCTGTAGTGAAAATCCTGCTGCGCGGTTTGCAGTTTGCGCAACGAGCGGCGCAGCCGTGCGAGAGTTTCCTGTTGCCAGCGTGCAGCAGGAGGGCGAAGTTCGCCTTTGTCAAAATCCGCCAGGTACACGGTGTTGTCTTTACCGAGCAGAATGTTATGCGCATTCAGGTCGGCATGATAAACACCGGCATCGTGAAATTTTCGCAATAGGATACCAAGTGTGCGCCAGCGGCTCATATCCAGGCCGCGCGTGCTCAACGCCGCCGCTAATGGGGTGGTAAAAAGAATCCGCCGCGTGATCAAGTCGGCGCGGTAGCAAACACCCGCGCGCTTCACGCGCACCGCGACCGGCGGCGGTACCGGCAAACCCGCGCTCACCATGTGCGTCAGTAGATTAAATTCACGCCACGCGCGCGTGCGTGCAAGACCGGTCCACACATAACAATCTTGCAGCAGGCGCGCAATGAGCCCGCCGCGCCGGTAATGACGTAACACCAAAGGCTGGCCGTGATGGGTAAAGAACCACGTGGTGCCGCGCCCGGGCGCGCTGCCGGTCAACACGCCGCGCGTCTGTAAAATGCCGGGATCGAAAATCCCGGTGTCCGTCTCGCTCAGCGCATCGGCATCGTATAGGATGTGCTGGTTATCGATGAAGCATTCAACGGGGCGCATGGAGATTGTTTCATTGTTTGTGTAGAGACGGATTGTCGAACTAGAAAATAATCGTTGAATCGGAATGTCCCTTCCCCCTGCAAGGGGGAAGGTGAGGATGGGGGTGATCGAAAACGCAGTGTGCTTGCACACCCCCATCCCAGCCTTCCCCCTTGCAGGGGGAAGGAGCTGTATTCATCGCTCCGTT
>CAZHHW010000017.1:0-1104 GCA_964532385.1 uncultured Gammaproteobacteria bacterium
AAAACGTGTATTGCAAAGCGAGCTGCAATCCGGCATTGCGTGTCTCGCTGCGGGGTTCGCTGACGACCAATGCGCCCGTCGATGTGCGTTGCAAATCGCTGCTGGCAAAATCCCAGCGTTCAATATGTGCACTCACATTCATCGCCCAGGGTTTGCTGAGAAGGGTGGTCCAGGTGAACTTCAGCCTGCCGCCGAATTCCTCTCCCAAGTCTAAATTCGCTGTGCCGCCGTTCACTCTGCCAAGATCGACAAAAAGTTCTGGTGCGATGATTTTTAAAACGCTGATTTCAACACGCCACTGTTCGTCACTATTTTTTGAAAGAATAGTTGCGAGACCCGCCGACAATTCATGCCAGCGATAGATTTCAAATAATCCAAACACGCCGTTGTTGTCGCGGATGTCTCTGCGCCATTCACGCGATTGTGCGCCCAGGAAGAGAGCTGTTTGCGGAGTGAGATTGCCGAGCAGGCGCAGGCCTTGATGCGACAATGTTTCATCGGTACGCGTTTGATGCGGAGCACCCCGGCTGGTATGACCGGTGTAGTCCACCGCGCCTTGATACGCGGCAAGCTCGAATTCTATGCGTAAATATTCGGTGATATTCGTAGAGCCCACCAGTTGTAACCCGGGTATCCAACCCGCCTCGCGATCCAGAACACGGTTATGCGTGTCGTATTCGGTGTAATTGAATTGCAGAAAAGCGGGGACGATGGATACCACTGTTTCACTACGTAACGAAGTGGAAAACAATGTGCAGAGAATGAATAGGTGGTGAGATGTTTTCAAGCGATATGAAAAAGGGACGGAGCTTTACAACTCCGTCCCTTCACGATTGCTATTTCGTACCGTAACGATTACGCATAACACTGTGCTGAAGCATTAACTACAGCACCGTTGGCCTTAATCGTGACGGTTCCGTTTCCGTTGTAGATGAGTTCAGCCGTGGTGCTGTTTGCACCGGTGATCTTGATCGCACCGCTCTCGGGACAGAAATCACCGGTACTTTCTACAATAGGCGCGGTCAGCTCGACCAGAAAGCCGCCGCCCGCACTGCCGTTTGTAGTGAAGTCCAGCGCGACAATATATTTAGTGATCGTATAGGT
>CAZHHW010000017.1:1204-19392 GCA_964532385.1 uncultured Gammaproteobacteria bacterium
TTACCGCTGCCGTTGTCGTTATCTCCGCCGCCGTTACAGCCCGCGAGCGTAACCGCTGCGCCAAGCAGAATTGGATATGTAATATATTTCATAGCTGTCATTACGGATCTCCTTATAAATAAATATCAATAACCGATTAAATGTATGATCAGTCCATTCGTACGTCGGCGAGAATAATTCAACACTGGAGCTTTTCCAATTATTAAGTACTTAAAATGCGACCAGTGTCTTATATGTTAAAACACTCAAAAGTGCCGGGTTATAGGGTTAAAAATTTAAGTGGGTAAAATTTTTTTAGTGGTGTTCAGTGCCGTTGAAGACCTGAAACAGCAAAAGGCTTTAGAAACCAAGCATTGAGAGGGCTTTCTCGTTGCAGTGACGACAAATAAGGTCGATAGAATTGAATCAGAAACATGTCACTTTAATACTTAAACTTAAAAAGGCATTGTTTGCATGAAATTCCTGATCTACCGCTACAACCCCGAAACCGACACGCAGCCGCGCATGCAAGAACACGTGCTCGCGGAGATTCCGCCGGACATGATGCTGCGCGATGCGCTGATTGCAATAAAAGCGCGCGACGAGAGTTTAAGTTTCCGGCATTCCTGCGGTGAGGGCGTGTGCGGCTCCGACGCGCTGAACATCAACGGTCGCAACGGGCTGGCGTGCATCACGCCGCTTGCGGATTTAACTGAACCCATCGAAGTGCGCCCGTTGCCGGGCATGCCGGTAATCCGCGACCTGGTCGTGGACATGAGTCAGTTTTTTAACCAGTACCGCGCGGTGAAGCCGTATTTAATCCGTCACGACGCGGAACCTGAAGTCGAATACCGGCAAAGCCCCGAACAACGCGATCAGCTCGACGGCTTGTACGAATGCATTTTGTGCGGCGCGTGTTCCTCGGCCTGTCCGTCGTTCTGGTGGAATCCGGAAAAATTCCGTGGCCCGGCCGCGTTGCTGCAAGCCTGGCGCTGGCTGGCCGATTCGCGCGATCAGGCAGGCGACAAGCGTCTGGAAGAACTGGAAGGTCCGTACAAATTATTTCGCTGCCATACCATCATGAATTGTGTCGAGGTCTGCCCCAAGGGTTTGAATCCGACGCGCGCCATCGCCAATATCAAAGAGCGGATGTTGCAACAATTGATCTGACCGTAGTTATTCATTCCCCGATTGCACCCCCAATCAGTGTTTCCTATACTGGTAGTATTAATTCATACCGAGGTATAGCGCCATGGGCAGTGCTGTCAAAAAGACTATTTCTCTTCCCGCAGACTTGGCGAAAGAGGCGGAGGGCATCGCACGTGCTGAAGGAAAAACGCTGAGCGCCGTGATTCAAGACGCACTGCGCGCTGCGCGTGCAGTGCGTCTCAAAGGCGAGCTACGTACGATTCAAGGATATTGGAGTAATAAGGCGAAGGAAAAAGGCGTTCTGACCGAGAAAGACCTGGAACGCATACTCAAGCAATGAAGGTTGTTTTCGACACCAATATTTTTGTTTCCGCCATTGCCTTGCCAGGCGGCCGCGCGGAAGCGGCTATCTTCGCTGCGGCTGAGGGAAGTATCGAGCTCATAATATCGCGTCCGATTATTCATGAGACGATTGATGTGCTGGCCCGTAAGTTTGCGCGGGATCAAGAAGAGTTGGCACGAGTTGCATTGTTTCTGGCCGAATTAGGCAGGCTAGTTACACCACGTGCCCGGTTGAAGGTGCTGAGCGACGAGCCTGACAACCGCATTCTGGAATGTGCGCTGGCTGGGCATGCGCAAATCATAGTGAGCGGCGATCATGCGATGTTGCGTCTTGGGGAATACAAGAGCGTGCGGATAATCACACTGAAAGCATTTCTCGACAGTCTTGAGTCGCGAGCATGAATAAAGAGGCCAATTCAGGCGCGCGTCTGCGCTGGCAATGCCGCCGTGGCATGCTGGAGCTGGACGAACTGCTGCAAAGTTATTTGGATCGCCGCTATCCGCGTGCGGAAGTGCATGAACAAGATGCGTTTCGCAAGTTATTGACATTATCAGATCAAGAATTATTCGATTTCTTTTTCGGCGCGCTGTCGCCTGCCGATCCGAAGCTATGCAATGTCATTGAACAAATACGCCGCGCCGCTCGCGCTTGAAATCGCTCCGTCGCCGCGCTTTGCGCTGGCACTGGCTTGCGCGCATGGCGGCGCGCCCGCGGTGGTGATGCTGCTGCCGTTGCCGTATGAATGGCTCTGGGTAGTGACAGTTTTTATTCTGGTGCATGGCGCGTATGCGATCTGGCGGCATGCCTTGCTGCGCAGCGCCAGCTCGGTGGTGCGGGTGCTGTGGGATACGCAGGATCAATGGATGCTGACGCGCCGTGACGGCGTTGCATTCAGCGCGCAGTTATTGCCCGGCAGTTATTTGCATCCACGGCTTACGGTGCTGAATTTTAAAGTTGCGCGCTGGCGGCGCGCGTCGGTGGTGATCGTGCCGTCGCGTGTGGCTGTCGAAGGCTTTCGTCAACTGCGCGTCAGGTTGATGCTGGCGAGTAGTTTACCGGAGTAAGCACGGTGTTCTGCGGAGGATGGGAATTGTCCGGGTGCGGATAGTTCAGTGTGTAATGCAGGCCGCGGCTTTCCTTGCGTGCCATCGCGCAGCGGATAATCAGATCCGCGACCAGCACCAGATTGCGTAATTCCAACAGGTCGTTGGTGACGCGGAAATTACGGTAGTAATCGTTGATTTCCTGCGCCAGCAAATCGGTGCGGTGTTTGGCGCGCTCGAGGCGTTTGTCGGTGCGCACAATACCGACGTAATCCCACATGAAGCGGCGCAGTTCATCCCAGTTGTGCGCGACGACGATTTCCTCATCCGAATCGGTCACCTGGCTCTCATCCCATTCCGGCAGCTCCGGCGGGCGTTCAATCAGGCTGTGTTGCGCTTCGATGTCGTCTTTGGCTGCATCTGCAAACACCAGGCACTCCAGTAGCGAGTTGCTGGCCAGGCGATTCGCGCCGTGTAACCCGGTATGCGCGATTTCGCCAATGGCATACAGGCCGGGAATATCGGTGCGCCCATGCAAATCGGTCATCACGCCGCCGCAGGTGTAATGCGCGGCGGGGACCACGGGAATCGGTTCGGCCGTAATGTCGATACCGAACTCCACGCAACGCGCATACACGGTTGGGAAATGGCTGCGAATAAATTCAGCGGGTTTGTGGCTGATATCGAGCAGCACATATTGCAAGCCCAGGCGTTTGATTTCGTGGTCGATAGCGCGGGCCACGATGTCGCGAGGTGCCAGTTCGCCGCGCGAATCAAAGCGCTGCATGAAGCGTGTTTTGTCCGGCAGCAGTAGCAAGCCGCCTTCGCCGCGCAACGCTTCGGTGACCAAAAACGATTTCGCTTTGGGGTGATACAGGCACGTGGGATGAAACTGAATAAATTCAAGATTGGCTACCCGGCATCCCGCGCGCCAGGCCATGGCAATGCCGTCTCCGGTCGAGACATCGGGGTTGGTGGTATATAAATACGCCTTGCTTGCCCCGCCGGTGGCCAGCACCGTGAAACGCGCTCGATACACCTGCACCTTGCCACGCTCGCGATCCAGAATGTAGGCGCCCAGACAACGCCCGGGTGTGTTGCCTAGCTTGCGGGCGGTGATTAGATCGACGGCGATATGACGCTCGAATAGCTGAATATTGCTGCGCCGACGCACCTGTGCCACCAGGCTAGTTTCAATCGCCGCGCCGGTGGCATCCGCCGCGTGTATCACACGCCGGTGGCTGTGCCCGCCTTCGCGCGTCAAATGATAATGTTCGACCCCATCGCTGCCTTTTTCCTGCGTGAACGGTACACCTTGATCGATCAGCCATTCCACTTGCGCCTTGCCGCGTGCCGCCGTTTGCTGCACGGCCGCCAAATCGCACAATCCGGCACCGGTGCGCAAAGTGTCGTCGACATGTGAATCGACGGAGTCGGCCGCATCCAGCACGGCCGAAATTCCGCCCTGTGCATAAACGGTGCTGCCTTCGGTGATTTCTTTCTTTGCGGCCACGCCGATGCGCAAGTGGTCGGGGAGCCGAAGGGCGAGACTGAGTCCAGCAGCACCGCTGCCGATAATCAATACGTCGAATTGGAATTGATGCGCCATTGGAAGGCTTATCTACTATGCATTGCTGGGTTGGAGGACAGTCAGCTGCGCTATGCTATCATGCCCGCCGCATGCGCTAAGCTATACAGCGCGCCATAAATATAACCGGGCGAGTGGTACGCCGCGAACTAACTGTCGAGAGTGCGGTCTACGTTAAGGACCTGCGCCAGGGCTTGTAAAGAGGAAGCCCGCATGGGTGAGCGAGAGGTCGATCAAGAATTAGTTGTGCGAGTGCAGAAGGGCGATAAGCGCGCCTTCGACTTGCTGGTGCTCAAATATCAGCACAAAGTGGTTAATTTAATTTCACGTTATATTCGTGATCACAGTGAAGTTTACGATGTAGCGCAAGAGGCCTTCATTAAAGCCTACCGCGCGTTACCGCAATTTCGCGGCGAGAGTGCGTTCTACACGTGGATGTACCGGATTGCGATTAATACGGCAAAAAATTATTTGGTATCGCAAGGACGCAAGCTACCCAGTATCGACATCGACGCGCAGGATGCGGAACAATTTGAAGGCGAGTCCGGTCTGAAAGATAACGACACGCCCGAGCGTATTACATTAAAGGATGAGATAGAACAGACCGTATTAAAGGCCATTGAAGATTTACCCGAAGATTTACGCGCAGCTATTACCTTGCGTGAGTTAGAGGGGTTAAGCTACGAAGAAATTGCGGAAACTATGCAGTGCCCGGTGGGTACAGTGCGTTCACGGATCTTCCGCGCACGTGAAGCGATTGATAAACGCTTGCAGCCGCTTTTGGATTAACTTGCAGCAGTAGGTGTCGTGATGACTGAAACGGATATAAATGGCGAACGGCTTTCCGCACTGGTTGATGGCGAGCTTAAAGGGATCGAATATGGACCGGCGGTTGATGCAATCCATATAAGCCCGCATTTAAAGCAACGTTGGATGCGGTATCACATTGCCGCCGACGCCGTGAAAAAGAGCTTGCCGCCGGTGCTGTTAAAACCTGATTTTTCCGCCCGTGTAATGCAAGCCGTTGAGAATGAACCCACCATATTAGCTCCACGCAATTTCTCTTATCGGGTTAATCCCGTTACCAAACAATTGGCCGGGCTTGCCATCGCCGCTTCCGTGACCGCGGTTGCGGTATTAGGCGCGCAAAGCTGGCGCGTACAATATAAGCCTGAGCCGGTGGTCAATATTGCGCAGACGCCGCCGCCGGTTGTCACTGCACCTGCGTTGCCTGTGGCGTCAGTTGCGACCGTGGCAGCTGATCATGTCGCGTTACCTGAACATGTGCAGTCGCAAATCAATCAATACCTGTTGAATCACAACCAGAATGCGCTCGTCGCCCAGCGCATGCTGCCCTATGCGCGTATCGTCGGTTACACCTCCGGCGATACGGCAGAATGAAGGTGTCTCCGTATAACTGCCTGAGTCTTATGCGTCCTGCCTGCCTTTGCGCTTTGTTAATTATCTCCACCCCCCTCTTTGCTGTGGAGAGTGATCCCGCCGCCGTCAATTTATTGAAAGCCATGCACAGTGCGGGACGGCAATTGAATTATCAAGGCACGTTTGTCTACGTGAACAGCGGCAAGATGGAATCGATGCGTATTTATCATCGGGTCGATAGCAAAGGCGACCATGATCGCATGGTGCATCTGAACGGCAGTACCCGCGAGGTGATTCGCGACGGCGACAAAATCACCTGCATCTTGTCAGACAAGAAATCGGTCCACGTCAGCAAACTCGACGGTGGTGCGCAACATATTCTGTCGGCCCTGCCGTCCAATTTTAATGAATTCGCCCAGTACTACGCTTTTACTCTTGCCGGACAAGATCGCGTCGCCGGCCGCGCCACGAAAGTGGTGCACGTGGACCCGCGCGACAAGTTTCGTTACGGCTATCGTTTCTGGCTGGATGCCGAGAACGGCTTGTTGTTGAAGTCGCAAGTCCTGGCGGAAGACGGGACGCCGATAGAACAACTGATGTTCACTTCCATCGAGGTTGTGCGGGAAATCTCGCCCGCATTGCTTAAGTCGGAGTTGAAGGGCGAGCGTTATACCGTGACCGAAGACAAGAATGAGAATGCGGGCCCTCCGGGTGAGGTTTTCAACTGGCGGGTGGCGCATTTGCCGCTGGGGTTCCAGTCCACCGCGCACGATATCCGTTATGTTATCGCGGGCGGCGTTCCAACCCATCACATGGTTTTGTCGGACGGCCTGGCATCGGTGTCTGTGTATATCGAAAAGCTTGACGCCGGCAAAAAGCGCTTTGTCGGTTCCTCGTATGTGGGCGCCGTTAATATTCATGGTGTCGTGGTCGATGATCACCAGGTCACTGTGGTAGGAGAGGTGCCGGCCACGACAGTGAAAATGGTCGCGGATTCGATTCAGTACGTAAAACCGTAGGAAATTTTCGTGTCAGTCGTTGCAGTAAAAGATAGTCCGCACATATAGATTGTAAATCCACATCCAACTTTCAGGGTTTAGGTGAACTATGGGTAACACTCGCTCAGGCGCACGCGCCGCAAGCTTTCTTTGTTTCGCATTTTTGCTGTTTTCGGTATCGAGCGCGCGTGCCGCATTCAATTTGCCGGACTTCACCGAGATGGTGGAAAAATACAGCCCGGCCGTGGTCAATATCAGTACCACGCAAAAAGTCAAGCACCCGCCCGTTCAGCGCATGCCTAAATCCGAAATGCCCCAGGATAAGCAGGATGGCCCGTATGGCGATCTCTTCAAGCACTTCTTCGGCGAGCCGGGCGACGATGCCCCCGAGCCGTTCGATACCCAATCCTTGGGGTCAGGTTTTGTAATCTCGAGCGACGGCTATCTGCTGACGAATTATCATGTGATCAAGGATGCCGACGAAGTCGTGGTGCGTTTGAGCGACCGGCGCGAGCTGGTGGCTAAGATAATGGGCTACGACGAACGCAGCGATCTGGCTTTGCTCAAAGTGGATGCGAAAGATTTGCCGGTGGTCAAGATCGGCCGTTCCGATAAAACCAAGGTTGGCGAATGGGTGCTGGCCATCGGTTCACCGTTTGGTTTCGACCACACCGTAACAGCGGGTATCGTCAGTGCGATCGGGCGCAATCTGCCGCGCGAAAATTACGTGCCTTTCATTCAGACCGACGTCGCTATCAACCCAGGTAATTCCGGCGGTCCCTTGTTTAATCTGAACGGCGAAGTGGTCGGTATCAACTCGCAGATTTATAGCCGCACGGGTGGCTTTATGGGTTTGTCATTTGCAATTCCCATTGACATGGCCATGTCGGTGGTCGACCAGATCAAGAGTCAGGGGCATGTCTCACGCGGCTGGCTGGGCGTCTTGATTCAAGACGTGACCCGTGAATTGGCGGAGTCGTTCGGTATGGACAAACCCAAGGGCGCGCTGGTGGCTAAAGTATTACCGGGCAGCCCGGCGGAAGCGGCCGGGTTTCAGGTCGGCGACGTGATTGTGGAATTCAACAACCGGGAAATTAAAACCTCGTCGGCGTTGCCGCCGATGGTGGGCGTGACCAAAATCGGTGAAAAAACGCCGGTTAAAATTATTCGCAATCGCGACACGCTCAATTTGAAAGTGGTCATCGGCGAGTTGCCCAAAGATGAAGACATTAAACTGTCGGATTCTGCCAGCACGGCTAAAACCCTGACGGATGCGCGCCTTAAAGTGACCGTGTCGGAAATCAGCGACCGTGAGCGCGAAGAGCTGGACCTGAAAGAAAACGGCGTACTGGTCAGACAGGTTAAAAATGGCCCGGCTGGCAAAGCGGGCATGCGTGAGGGCGATGTGATCCTGATGATTAACAATGAGCAAATTACCAACCTGGCCGTATTCAAGCGGGTCGCGGAAGGGCTGTCCATGAATAAGTCCATTCCCATCCTGGTGCAACGCCGCGGCGGCCCGGTCTTCTTGGCCTTAAGGCTGACCGAAAAAGACTGACGCATACGCGCTAAATAACTTACAATTCCGGGCCGCTGCGTGTACCACGCATGCCCTGAACATTCCGCAGGCGCCCGCAACGGCGCCTGTCTTTTTTAGGGGCCGTGCGAAAACTCAAGCCGCGCTGGCGCAACTTTTCGTACGGCCCTGCTATTGATTTGAGGTTGGGTAATTCATGTCGATCGACATGCGGCACATCCGCAATTTCTCCATCATCGCGCACATTGACCACGGCAAATCCACGCTGTCGGATCGTCTGATCCAGATTTGCGGCGGGCTGGAAGCGCGCGAAATGTCCGAGCAGGTGCTCGACTCGATGGATCTGGAAAAAGAACGCGGCATCACCATTAAGGCACAGAGCGTCACGCTCAATTACAAAGCTAAGAACGGTGAAGTCTATAAATTGAATTTCATCGATACGCCCGGCCACGTCGATTTTACTTACGAAGTTTCGCGCTCCTTGGCGGCATGCGAAGGCGCACTGCTGGTGGTGGACGCATCGCAAGGCGTCGAAGCGCAAAGCGTCGCCAACTGCTATACCGCGCTCGAACAAGGGCTCGAAGTCGTGCCGGTGCTCAACAAAATCGACCTGCCGCAATGCGAGCCCGAACGGGTAGTCGATGAAATTGAAAACATCATCGGCATCGAGGCGCACGGCGCGGTGCTGGTGAGCGCCAAGACCGGTCTTGGCATCACCGATTTGCTAGAGTCGCTGATCGAACGTATTCCTCCGCCGCAAGGCGACGCAAGCGCACCGTTGCAGGCGCTGATCATTGACTCATGGTTCGATAATTATCTGGGCGTGATCGCGCTGGTGCGCGTCAAACACGGTGTCATCAAAAAAGGCCAGAAGATGCTGGTAATGTCGACCGGGCGCACTTACGTGGTGGATCGCGTCGGCATTTCCACGCCCAAGAAAAAAGACACCGAGGAGTTACGCGCCGGCGACGTGGGCTGGGTGATCTCGAACGTGAAAGAAGTCGACGGCGCGCCGGTCGGCGATACTTTGACCGATGCCGCGCGTCCCGCCGACAAGCCTTTGCCTGGTTTCAAACCGATCAAGCCGCAAGTGTTCGCCGGGTTGTTTCCGGTCAACACCGAAGACTATGAACACCTGCGCGATGCGCTGGCCAAATTACGTTTGAACGATGCGGCGCTGTTTTACGAACCGGAAACCTCGCACGCGTTGGGTTTTGGATTTCGCTGCGGCTTTCTCGGCTTGCTGCACATGGAAATTATTCAGGAACGCCTGGAGCGCGAATACGATCTGGATCTGATCACCACAGCGCCCACCGTGATTTACGAAGTGCTCGACCATCGCGGCGAAGTGCATCATGTTGACAACCCGTCCAAATTGCCTGAAGAAGGCAAGATCGCCGAAATGCGCGAGCCCATTATCACGGCCAATATTCTGGTACCGCAGGAATATCTGGGCAGTGTGATCACGCTGTGCGTCGAGAAACGCGGCGTGCAGAAAAAAATGCTCTACGTCGGCAAACAAGTGCAGTTGAGTTACGAGTTGCCGATGGCGGAAGTGGTGATGGATTTTTTCGACCGGCTGAAATCGGTCAGCCGCGGGTATGCGTCGCTGGATTATGCGTTCGAACGGTTTCAACCCGCCGATCTGGTGCGGCTGGACGTGCTGATCAACGGCGAGCGTGTCGATGCGCTGTCGGTGATTGTGCATCGCGAACAGTCGTATCCACGCGGACGTGATCTGGTGGAACGCATGAAAGAATTAATTCCGCGCCAGATGTTTGAAATCGCCATTCAGGCCGCGGTCGGCGCACACATCATCGCGCGCAGTTCGGTGAAGGCGATGCGCAAAAACGTGATCGCAAAATGTTACGGCGGCGACGTTTCACGTAAACGCAAATTGCTCGAGAAACAAAAAGCCGGTAAAAAACGCATGAAACAAGTGGGCTCGGTGGAGATACCGCAAGAAGCATTTTTGGCGGTGCTTAAAATAGGGAAGGATAAATGAATATCGATTTTGCAGCGGTGTTAGCCGCATTATCCGCGCTGACCGGCTTGGTGTGGGGTTTAGACATTTTAATGCTGAAGCCCAGGCGCAAAGCCAGGGCGGAGGCCGTGCTGGCCGCGGCGGGCAGCGGCGAACCGGCGCATGCGCAAGCCCGACACGAGGCTGAAGAGCTCATGCGTGAATCGCATGTGGTGGAGTACGCGCGCTCATTTTTCCCGGTTATTTTCGCCGTATTGCTGTTGCGTTCGTTCCTGGTGGAACCCTTTCGTATTCCGTCCAACTCCATGATGCCGACCTTGCTGACCGGCGATTTTATTTTGGTCAACAAGTTCGCCTATGGGATTCGCGTGCCGGTGATCAACGCTAAAATATTCGACGTCGGCGCCCCCAAACGCGGCGATGTTTTCGTGTTCCGTTTTCCCAAAGATCCGTCCATCGACTACATCAAGCGCGTCATCGGTTTGCCGGGCGATCATGTTGTCTACCAAAACAAGGTGCTGTACATCAACGAAACCCGCATGGATCAAGTCGCACTGGGGCTCTATACCGGCGTGGGTTCCGGTATTGTGATGAGCGGCGCGGCTCAATTGGTGGAGAAATTGGACGATGTTAAACATGACATCCTGATCGATCCGCGCAAAAATTATGGCGACTTCGATGTGCGCGTGCCGCCGGGTTCTTATTTCGCGATGGGCGACAATCGTGACAATAGCAACGACAGCCGTTTCTGGGGCACGGTGCCCGAAGCGAATCTGGTGGGCAAGGCATTCATGATCTGGATGAATTTCGATTCCGCCGACTCCAGGATCGATTGGAGCCGGATCGGTTCGCGTATCAAATAGAGGTTGCACCAATCTTCGGAGGCCGGCATGACTATGATTCCCGTACGCCAACGCGGCATGACCACGCTTGGGTTGCTGCTGGTGCTGGCCATGGCCGCGTGCTTCGTGTTGATCGGATTGAAGCTTTATCCGATTTACTACGACAGTTTCAAAGTAGGGTCGGCGCTGGATTCGTTAAAAGCGGACCCCACCTTGGCGACTAAAACCTCGTCTGAAATCGTCGATCGCTTATTGAAGCGCCTGAGCGTCGACAATGTCGATCATGTTGAAAAAAGCGATGTGACGGTGGAAAAAACCGCGAAGGGAATTCGCGTATCGGTTGATTATGAGGCACGCAAAAATATTGTGGGCAATGTCGACATTATCGTGTCCTTCGCTAAAGCTGTCGAGGTCGGCAATTGATTCCAGGTTGGACGCGAGCCTGGCTCCCGCGTCGTCTTCGTTCGAGCGCAACCTAGGATGACACCGAATTACGCCCGCCTGTGCCGTGCGCTGCACTACGAATTCCGCGATCCGGAATTATTGCAAGTGGCATTGACCCACCGCAGTGCCGGAGCCGACAACAACGAGCGCCTTGAGTTTTTGGGCGATGCGATTCTCAGCTTCGTGGTGACCAATGAATTGTACGCGCGTTTTCCGCATGACGATGAAGGCACGCTCAGCCGCTACCGCGCGCGTCTGGTCAAAGGCGAGACGCTCGCCGCGGCGGCACGCCTGTTACATCTGGGTGAATATTTGCTCCTGGGACCCGGCGAACTCAAAAGCGGCGGGTTTGACCGTGATTCGATTCTCGCCAACACCATTGAGGCCATCATTGGCGCCGTGTATCTCGATGACGGTCTTGCCCCTGCCAGTGCGCTGATACTGAATATATTGCAACAACCATTGCAGAATGTGGCCGCCGTGGGTGGTGTGAAAGATCCTAAAACATTGCTGCAAGAATTGCTGCAAGCGCGTCACGCACCCCTGCCGGACTATATCGTGACAAAAATCAGCGGCGAGCCGCATGCCCAATCTTTTACGGTCACGTGCACGGTGGACGGGCTGAAACAGCCGGTAATCGGCGCAGGTTCCAGCCGCCGCAGAGCGGAGCAAGATGCTGCGCAGAAAGCGCTAAAATTGTTGCCGGGATAGACTCGTGCAAGGGTCTTTACAATTTGTAGATTCCATCAGTAAATTTATATAGGCAATTTTCCAATGTCGGACCAGAAATCTTTTCGTTGCGGTTATGTCGCTATTGTCGGCCGGCCGAATGTCGGCAAATCCACGCTGCTAAACCGGCTCATCGGTCAGAAAATCAGCATCACCTCGCGCAAGCCGCAGACCACGCGCCATCGTATTCTCGGCATCAAGACGGTCGCGGGGGCGCAGTTGGTGTTCGTGGATACGCCCGGCGTGCATCGCGACGGCAAGCGCGCCATCAACCGGCATATGAATCGCACCGCGCTGGCGGCGATCCAGGATGTCGACGCCATTGTGTTTGTCGTCGACGGACTGGAATGGACCGACGAAGATCAGATCGTGCTGGATGCGCTAAAAGACATCGCAACGCCGGTCATTCTGGCGCTCAATAAAGTCGACACCCTGCCCCAGAAAGAAGTCTTGCTGCCCTATCTGCAACAACTGGGCGGAAAAATGAAGTTTGCCGAAGTGTTTCCGCTGTCGGCGCAAAAAGGCACCAATGTCGAGGTGCTGGAAAACAAGCTGGTCGAGTTGCTGCCGGAGTCGGAGCCGATTTTCGCCGAAGATCAAGTGACTGATCGCAGCGAACGTTTTCTGGCCGCGGAATTCATTCGCGAGAAACTGATGCGCTCGCTGGGTCAGGAAATTCCCTATGCGCTGACGGTCGAGATCGAGCACTTCAAAATGGATGGTCCGTTACGGCGTGTGGCGGCGGTTATCTTTGTGGAACGCGAAGGGCAAAAACGCATCGTGATCGGCAAGGCCGGACAAGGCCTCAAGGAAGTCGGCCGGCAGGCGCGCGAGCAGATGGAGCGCACCTTCGGCAGTAAAGTTTTTTTGGA
The DNA here is from genome assembly GCA_964532385.1 of uncultured Gammaproteobacteria bacterium. Classification (GTDB taxonomy): domain Bacteria; phylum Pseudomonadota; class Gammaproteobacteria; order SG8-11; family SG8-11; genus UBA6921. The sequence goes on from CAZHHW010000017.1 coordinate 14,093, forward strand.
ATTATGGGTGAAAGTGCGCGAGGGCTGGTCGGACGACGAGCGCGCCTTGCGCAGCCTCGGGTACACGGATGAGTAGGGACTGTTGACATATGTTTTACCCCTCGCGTTGCCGCCTGAAATCGCCGCCCGCAAGGCGCGAGATGCCGCGCGTAGTTATTCTACGCGCCAGTCGAGCAACGCGGCGGGCGGCGATTTCAGGCGCAACCCGAAGGGACGGGGCGCATTTCGCACGAGGCGGCGTTGCGACTCGTTCGTTTGGAATAACCAAACCACGCTCATCGCGCCTTGCCTCGTGCGAAATGCGCCGCCGTCGCGAGGGCTAAAACATATGTCAACGGCCCCTGGTTCACGCGTGACGTTGCAGCACGGCTTCGTGTTGCATCATCGCGCGTATCGGGACACCAGCGTGTTGTTGGAGTTGTTCACGCCGGAATTCGGCCGCGTCGGCGCGGTCGCGCGCGGCGTGCGCAAAGAAAAGTCACGCTGGGCCGCCTTCCTGCAACCGTTCCGGCCGTTGCTATTGTCGTGGAGCGGGCGCGGCGAACTGGTGACGCTGACCGGCGTGGAGGAAGATGGGCCGGTGGTGTCGTTCCCGATGGCGGTGGCGCCGTGCGGTTTTTATCTGAACGAAATCATGCTGCGCTTATTGCAGCGCCACGACGCGCACCCGAAGTTATTTTCCAGCTACGGCGACGCGTTGCGCAGCTTGGGCGAAGCACAGGGCAAGCAGGCCGCCGCGCAGGAACGCATTCTGCGTATCTTTGAAAAGCAGTTGCTGGATGAGCTGGGTTACGGATTGCTGCTGGATCGCGCCGCGGATACCGGGGCGGCATTACAGCCCGGCCAGCGCTATTGCTATGAACTGGAGCGCGGACCGATCGCGTATAATGAGCGTTCTGTGAGTGTGGATGTCAGCGGCGCGACCTTGCTGGCCTTAGGGCGCCTGGATTTGACTGATGCGCAGTGCTTGCGCGAAGCCAAGCGTCTGATGCGCACGGTGCTGGCGCATTATCTGGGCGGTAAGCCGTTGCATAGCCGGGAACTTTTTCAGCGTAGCGTGCGCCCGATGCGCGAATTAAAATCGTGAGCTTATGAATATACAAAACACAATTCTTCTAGGTGTCAACATCGACCATGTCGCGACGATCCGCCAGGCGCGGCATACGCGTTATCCCGATCCGATCCAAGCGGCCATTGCGGCGGAAAGCGCCGGCGCCGACAGCATTACGCTGCACTTGCGCGAAGACCGCCGCCATATTCAGGAACGCGATGTGGAAATGCTCAAAGGCATTTTACTCACACGCATGAATCTGGAAATGGCCGCGACCGATGCCATGGTGAAGTTCGCCGAGCGTATTCAACCGGCTGATTGTTGTCTGGTGCCCGAGCGCCGCGAAGAACTGACGACCGAAGGCGGGCTGGATGTGGCAGGTAATCTCACGCGGCTGCGTGAAGTATGCCAGCACCTGCGCATGGCGGGAGTGCGCGTGTCGCTGTTCATCGAACCGGATACGCGCCAGATCGACGCGGCGTGTGCCGCCGGCGCGCCCGTGATTGAAATACACACCGGCCGCTATGCCGAAGCCAAAGATGCGCATGCGCGTGACAATGAATTTGAGCGCATCGCCGCCGCGGCACGCTATGGTGTGATGCAGGGGTTGCACGTGAACGCGGGTCATGGCTTGAATTATCAAAACGTGCAACCTATTGCCGCGTTGATGCAGTTGCGCGAATTGAACATCGGGCATGCGATTATTGCGCGCGCCATGTTCAGCGGCCTGGAAGAGTCGGTGCGTGAAATGAAACGCCTCATGACGGAATCTAGAAACAGCAGTTGACCGCTGCAAGGCGAAATGTAGAGCATGAAAATATCGAAATTGTTGCACAGTACGAGCTGCGCTTTTTGGGTGAATGGCGCTACGACACGCGCAGCATGTTCCGTTGTGCGTATGGCGGCGTTGCAACGCGTCGGAATAGCTGGCTATTCCTCCTTCTTGCGTCTAGCCATACACCCAACGGATCACACTGCACATGCCGTTCAACTGCCGTCTCTAGATTACGCAAGATCGCTATGATTCACGGCATCGGCACCGACATCGTGTGCGTGGCGCGCATGCACAGCAACCTGGAACAGCATGGTGAACGTTTTGCGGCACGCGTGTTGAGCGACGGTGAATTCGCTGAATTCACCCGTTTGAGCAATGCCCCGATGCAAGCGCGGTTTCTTGCGAAAAGATTTGCCGCGAAAGAAGCCGCGGCGAAAGCCTTGGGCACCGGCTTTCGCGATGGCCTGTCGCTCAAGCATGCCGTGGTTGCGCATGATGCGCACGGCAAACCATTATTGCAGTGGCAGGGCGCCGGGTGCGAATTTGTCGAACGTTTCGGCGTGGGTGAAAGTTTTCTGAGTATTGCCGATGAAAGTGAATACGCGATCGCGTATGTAGTGCTATTGAAGAAAACATAATCCGCGCGCAGAGCCGATATCAATGGATACACGCAAGCAACAGTTGATGCTCTGGCTTAAATCCGCCGTCAATATTCCTGTTTTCGACATTGAACCCGCTTCCGCGGACGCAAGCTTCCGGCGTTACTTTCGCATCAGCTTCGATGGCAAGACGCTCATCGCCATGGATGCTCCGCCGGAAAAAGAGGACAACGCCCGCTTCATTCGCATCGCGCAGTTATTGCGGCGCATCGGTGCGCAGGTGCCGGAGATTATCGAAGCTGACTTGACTGCGGGTTTTTTGTTGCTGACGGACCTAGGGCAGACCCAATACCTCAGCGTATTAAACGCGGATAATGCCGATCGTTTGTATGGTGATGCGCTGAATACCTTGCTGGATCTGCAAACCGCCACATTGGATGAAGTGCGTGCGCTCCCCGCGTACGACGATGCCCTGCTTACGCGTGAATTGACCATCTTCGAAGAATGGTTCGTAGCTCGACATTTAAACATAACGTGGAGCGAGACGCAGCGCCATGTATGGCAGGAGGCTTGCGCTGTGCTTAAGCGCTCCGCGCTCGAGCAACCCAAGGTACTGGTGCATCGCGATTTTCATTCGCGCAATCTGATGGTCACACCGCAGCGCAATCCCGGAGTGCTGGATTTTCAGGACGCGGTGTATGGGCCGATCACTTACGACGCCGCATCATTGCTGCGCGACTGTTACATTGCGTGGCCGCAAGCCCAGGTGGAGCGCTGGCTTGAGCAGCATCGTAAGAATCTGCTGGCGCGGAATGTGGAAGTGAACGACGCGGTGCGCTTCCGCCGTTGGTTCGATCTGATGGGTACGCAACGCCATCTCAAGGCCATCGGCATTTTTGCGCGCCTGAAGCATCGTGACGGCAAGCCGGGGTATCTGAAGGATATCCCGCGCACATTGAATTATGTCCTGGCAGTGTGCGGTCGATATGTCGAGCTGCGCGACCTGCATGCCCTGTTGCAAACCCTGCCTGCGGACCATCAACAATGAAAGCGATGATTCTCGCCGCGGGCCGTGGCGAACGCATGCGGCCCCTGACCGATCACACACCTAAACCACTGCTAAAAGTTGCGGACAAGGCCTTGATCGAATACCACATTGAGGCTCTGGTGCGCGCCGGATTTGCCGATATTATTATCAATCACGCGTGGCTGGGCGCGCAGTTCGAACAGGTTCTGGGCGCAGGCGAGCGTTATGGCGCGCATTTGCAGTATTCACCCGAGGGCGCGACGGCGCTTGAAACCGGCGGTGGAATTTTCAACGCTTTGCCGTTGCTGGGCAACGGCCCGTTTGTGGTGGTCAATGGCGACGTGTGGACCGACTATCCCTTTGAACGCTTGCCGCGCAACCTGGCCACGCTTGCACACTTGGTGCTGGTGCCGAATCCGCCACAGCATCCGCAGGGCGATTTCTTTTTGGCCGACGGCATGTTGCGCGAAACCGGCCCGGTAAAGTACACCTTCAGCGGTATCGGTATGTATCGCGCCGAATTATTTAACGGTTGCCGCCCCGGCGCATTTCCGCTTGCGCCCTTGCTGCGTGCGGTGATTGGACAAGGCCAGGTCAGCGGCGAACGTTACGATGGCGGTTGGTACGATATCGGTACGCCCGCGCGTATGGAACAATTGGACCAGAAATTGCGACTAAGAGGTTAGCGCCCTCAACAAAGCGCTTTCTGTCCTCCCATCCACAAAGGAATCCTAATGAGTATGCAAACCCACCCCAAACGCTGGCTGCCCGCACTGGCGGTAATTTTAACGACCATGATCGGCGCCACCGCGTGCGCGGAACCCGTGGATTTCGAATTGCCGGACATCAAAGGCGTGAAGCATAAATTGTCGGAGTTTCGCGGCAAATGGGTGGTGGTGAATTACTGGGCGACCTGGTGTCCGCCGTGTTTGGAAGAATTGCCCGAGCTGGTGATTTTTCATGAGACGCACAAAGACAAGGATGCGGTCGTGATCGGTATTAACTTTGAAGATGTCGACACCGAGAAGCTCAAAAAATTTATCGATAACTATTCGATCAGTTACACCGTGCTGCGCAGCGTCCCCGGCCCGAGCGGGGTGCTGGGTTCGATTCCGGGCTTGCCGACCAGCTTCATGATCAACCCCAAGGGCGAAGTCGTAGGCAAGCAGGTGGGCCAGGTGACCGGCAAGTCGATTGAAAAATTCATGAGTGAAGAAAGCAGTCCCGCTAAATAGCTGCGAGGTGATCGTATGCGAACGCTGCGAATGATGGGCCTGTTATTGCTGGTTACCGCGATGTTGCCAGCGCAGGCCGAGAGCGGGCGCGATCCCTACAAATTTTTCTTCAATGAAACCTTCTATAATTTTCACGATGAATTAGCCAAAGCGCGCGCGCAAGGCAAGCAGGGGGTTTTGATATTTTTTGAGTTGGACGACTGCCCGTTCTGCCACCGTATGAAAGAAACCGTGCTCAATCAACCCAAAGTGCAGGAATATTTCCGCGCGCACTTTCTGGCGTTCGCCATCGACATTAAGGGCGATGTGGAGATGACTGATTTTGACGGCACGGCGCGCACCCAGAAAGATTGGGCGTTCGCCGGCAATCGGGTGCGTGCGACGCCGGTGTTTCAGTTTTTCGATCTGGACGGCAAACCGATTGCGCGGCTGACCGGCGCAACCTCGGGCGTGGATGAATTCATGTGGCTGGGCGAATACGTGGTGGCCGGCAAGTACAATGAAAAAGACATGTCGTTCGCGAAATACAAACGCGAGAAACGCGGTGAATAAATCGGCCATGAAGGCCCGAACGAAGTATCCCTTCCCCCAAGGGGGAAGGGCAGGATGGGGG
>CAZHHW010000017.1:19492-32361 GCA_964532385.1 uncultured Gammaproteobacteria bacterium
GCCCGACGCGGTACTGCCTGAACCGTTAACGCTCGAATACGCATTATCACTCGCTGACGCCAATCAACCCGATCTTGAGCAGGCCATGGCCGAGCTGGATGCCGCACAAGCGCGCGAGTACAGTGCGCAATCCAACCGCGGCTTGAATATTTCCGCGCAGTTGCGCGGCCGTTATGTCGAGCCTTCCGATATTTCCATTGACCGTTCGCATGACGACAGCAGCGCGAGTTTATTCGCGCGCCAGCGCCTGTATGATTTTGGCCGCACCGGCGCGGCAGTCGATGCGGCGGCGGCCGAGGTGTCCAGCCAGCAGTGGCGTGTGGCCGAAGCGCGCGAGGCACGCCGTATTGACATTATGGCGCGCTTCTTCGACGTGTTGCTTGCGGACTTGCGTTATGCACGCGATTACGAAGCCATGTCGATCGCGTATGTGACTTACGATCATGCGCTTAATCGCCGCAAGCTGGGCCAGTTGTCCGATCTGGAGGTCGCCGGCTTGCACAGCGGTTATCAGGATTTGCGGCGGCGTTGGTATGAAAGCACCGCGGAGCAGCGCAACTCACGTGCGCGTCTGGCGCGCGCGTTGAACTGGTCGGGCCGTTTACCCACGGAGCTGGCGACGCCCAACCTGCAAACAACCACCGAGGTGCCGCTGCTGGAAGTCTTGCAGGCGCAGGCGTTGCAAAACAACCCGGCAGTTCTCGCCGCGCGCGAACGTGTGACGGCATTGTCGCAGCGGGTCAGCAGTGCGCGCGCCGGATATTGGCCCACCTTGGACGCGGAAGCGGAGCTCTCCACTTATGCGCGCGATATGAGCGGGCGTGACAAATTTCGCGCCGGGGTGGTGCTGGAAATTCCGCTCGTAAATGGCGGCAGGGTCAGTGCGGAAATTGCGCAGCAACAAGCGGAGTTACGGCGCGCCCAGGCGCAATTGCTGGCGCGTCAACAAGATGTCAAGCTTGAGCTCCAGGCGCTGCACGGTGAATTGAATGTGCTGCGTATTCAGCGCGACGAGGCCAAGGCGCTGCACGATTTTCGCGACCTGTATCTGGATCGCAGCCGCTTAAAATACGAGCAGGAGATGCGCACCGATCTGGGTGATGCGATGGTGCGCCAGTCCGAAGCGCGGCTGCGCGACGCTGAAACCGAATTCGCCATTGCTTTGACCCATGCGCGTCTGGAAGCGCTGGTGGGCAAACCGTGGCCGGATGAAAAAAACGGAGAAAAAAAATGATGCGTGTTCGCGATCTAACGGGCGTAATGACGTTGCTGTGCACCACAACCCTGCTGGCATTTCCCGCCGGCGCGGAAGAATTGGACGCTACCTTGCAGTGGGCGCGGCGTGTGGAACTGAGCATGCCGGTGTCGGGCGTGGTGGTCGAAGTGCCCGCGCACACCGGCCAGCATGTAGGCAAAGACCAGGTACTGTTACGCCTCGATAGCAAAGTGCGTGAAGCCAACCTGGAGCAAGCCAAAGCGCAACTGACGCGTCACACCCGCCTGCGCAGCGAAGCGCAACGCGAATTGAATCGTTCGCAAGAACTGTTTAATGCAACCTTGCTGTCGGAGCATGAAATGGAGCTGGCGCGGATCGGCTTCGATAGCGCCGAAGCTGAATTGCAAAAGGCCAAGGCGGCGCTGGCGCAAGCCGAGAGCGATTTGAAATACAGCGAACTGCGCGCACCGTTCGATGTGGTGATCGTGCAACGCCTCGTCGAGGCAGGTCAAACCATCGCCACCCAATTGCAGGCCACGCCCTTGTTTGTGGTGGCGGAAGACGGGGTGATGATTGCGCGCAGTGCGGTTACACTCGCACAAATGCGCGGGCTGAAAATCGAACAAGCAGTGACGGTGAAAGTGGCTGGGCGCAGTTATGAAGGGCAAGTAACCCTGCTTGGATCTGAACCGCTGCCCAAGCGCGATGAAACGCGATATGCGGTGGAAGTTTCTTTTGCGACGAAAGGCGCAATGCTGCGTGTCGGTGAAACGGCCAGGATCGTTATCCCATGAATATGTGTCAATACACGGAACAATAATACGGAAGGCGCAGGATGGCTCGCGGCATTAAACGAATTTTACTCATCGGTAACAATGGTCAGGTGGGATGGGAGTTGCAACGCACGCTGACATCCTTGGGCGAGGTGCGGGCGGTGGACCGGCAGGCGCTGGATCTGACCGATCCGGATTCGATTCGCCGTGTGATTCGTGACAGCCGTGCGGCGCTGATTGTGAATGCCGCCGCGTATACCGCGGTGGACAAAGCCGAATCGGAAGCCGGGCTTGCCATGGCCATCAATGGCAGCGCGCCGGGCATCATGGCGGAAGAAGCCAAACGGTTGAACGCTGCGCTGGTGCATTACTCCACCGATTACGTTTTCGACGGCGCGAAAACCCAGCCCTATGCCGAAAACGATGCGGTCAATCCGCTGGGAGTTTATGGCGCAAGCAAACTTGCCGGCGAACAGGCGATTCAAGCCATGGGCGTGCCGCATCTGATTTTTCGCACCAGTTGGGTTTATGGCGCGCGCGGCAAGAATTTTCTGCTGACCATGTTGCGCTTGTGCAAAGAGCGCGACGAGCTCAGGGTGGTGGCCGATCAAATCGGCGCACCCACCTGGAGCCGTACGATTGCAGAAATGACGGCGCAGGCGCTCGCGTGTACCGCACTGCCGAAAGGCGTGTCGATGCAGGAGGCCAGCGGCATTTACCATCTCACCGGCGCCGGCGTGACCTCCTGGTGTGGTTTCACACAAGCCATTCTCGAAAATGTCGCGCAACGCGCGCTTGCCGATGCGCGCGCGCAGCTGCCGCGCTTGGTGCCCATTGCCACCAGCGACTACCCGACGCCGGCGCGGCGGCCGAAAAATTCGCAAATGTCGAATGCGAAACTGGCGGATGTTTTTGGTTTAGTCAGCCCCGCGTGGGATTCGCAGCTACACTTGTGCATGCGTGATATAGCGGTTTAATACGTCGTCACTGGGTGTTGCGTCTTTACGTATGTCTTCTAACCAACGTGATTTGATCCTGGTCACCGGAGCGACCGGTTATATCGGCCGCGCGCTGGTGACGCGATTATTGGCGGAGTCGAAGCCGGTGCGTTTGCTGGTGCGTCCCGCGCGGCGCCACGATCTGGCGGTTTTATGGCCGGGTCATGCGCCGCAGATTTGCATCGGTGACCTGACCGAGCCGGTGTCGTTATGCAATGCATGTGCGGGGGTGGATACTATTTTGCACGTGGCCAGTCATTCGCCTCGCAAGGTCGTGCCAGGTGTTGACCCAGACGCCGGGCATTGGCGGGTTACCGCCGAAGGCACGCGCAGCCTGGTAAGCGAGGCGCAGCGGGCGGGTGTGCGGCGTTTCGTGCTGGTCAGCAGCGTACGCGTCATGGGCGAGAGCGGTGCCGAAGGCCTGGACGAAAACAGCGTGCCGGCGCCGGCGTCCGCTTACGGCTGCGCCAAGCTTGCGGCCGAAGAGGCGGTGCGCAATGCCCATGCTCTGCAATCCAGCATTTTGCGCCTGCCCTCGGTCTATGGTGCGGGCGGGGTAGGCCTGGTTGCACAGATGATCGGCGCCGTGCAGCGAGGCTGGTTTCCACCACCGCCACGAACCGCACACAAACGTTCCATGATCCACCTGGACGATGTGGTCACGGCCGTGCTGCTGCTCGCGCGCCGGCCGGAGGCGGCCGGAAAAACCTACATCGCCACCGACGGCGAGCTGTACTCGACCCACGAAATTTATCAAAACGTATGCGCGGCGCTGGGCCGCCCGCTGCCGCGCTGGGCGACCCCGGTCGCATGTTTACGGATGGCGGCGGCGGCCGGTGACTGGCTGGCAAAACTGCGCGGCCGCCCGGGATTTTTCGATAGCCGGGCGCTGGATCGGTTAATCGGACCGGAGTGGTATCGCAGCGAACGCATGGTTCGCGATCTGGGTTTTAGTCCGCAATACAATCTGCGTACCGCGCTGCCCGGTATGCTTGTATCCCAGCATGAGTCATGTCGTGGCACTTGAGTTCATCGCCGCGATGTTGTGCGCATTCACCTTGTCCGCGTGGTTAACCTCGCGGTTTTCCCGGCCCGGATCGCGTTTTTATATTCTGGACCATCCGGGGGAGCGGTCATTGCACCGCCAGCCCGTGCCGCGTTCGGGCGGTGCCGCGATCGTGATAGCGATTTTCGCGGCGGGTGTGTTGCTGAACATGTGGTACGGCGAAATTCCCGTCGGTCTGCCGTGGTTGGCCGCGGCCTGGTTGCTTGCGGCAGGAATCGGTCTGGCCGATGACCGATGTTCCCTGACAGTGTTGTTGCGCTTGCTCGTGCATGGTAGCGCGGCGGCGTTATTAATTATGGGTGGCTTCGCACCGGAACATTTGGACTTGCCTGGAGTGGTTATCAATGTGCCGCGCGGAGTCACTCTTTCGGTGACCTGGCTGTTCATCGTGTGGATGATCAATCTGTATAACTTCATGGACGGGATGGATGGTTTTGCGGGCGGCATGGCCTGCATCGGTTTCGGCGCTTTGGCGTTGCTGGGGCTATTCGCCGGTCACAATCTGTTCGCGGCGTTAAGCTTGATTGTTGCGGGTGCCGCGCTGGGATTTCTGTGTTTCAACTTTCCCCCGGCACGCATCTTCATGGGTGACATGGGCGCGTATTCATTGGGTCTGCTTGCGGCGGGCTTTACCTTATGGGGGATGCGCGACGGCGTGTTTGCATTCTGGGCTCCGGTCTTGATATTTTCACCGTTTATTGTCGATGCGACGGTCACGCTGGCGCGGCGCACGCTGCATGGCGAACCGGTGTGGAAAGCGCATCGCACCCATTTCTACCAGCTTCTGGTGCAACGCGGCTTTGGGCACCGCAATACCGTGCTGGGGCACTATGTCTTGATGGTGGCCTGCGCGCTGTGTGCGGTGACGGCGGCACAATTCCCGCCGCTGGTGCAGTGGTCGATGATCGTTTTCTGGATGGTGGCTTACGTGATGTTAATCGGTTGGGTCGTGTCTCGATGCTATCTCAGCGTGCCGGAATAAACTCGAACATAGAAAATGACAGTAAAAGATGACAGAAAGTGGGCTTGAAGTTTGACCCATCCAAATCAGTGAACTATGGTTGTTAAGCTGCGTACTGTTCGAGCGTATATAAGCGAAGCTTTACAGGCGCATGTTTTTGCACTTTGCACAAACCGATCTGAGCAGTGAAGGAGAAGAGTCGGCGGCAAATGGATTCGTATTGCGGAGCAGTCATGGGTTGATGAGGTACGCAAACGAGGGGGCATGTGAACATACTGGACAGATTGAGAAATCGTTGGGCGGCCTTCGCTCACGATTTGCTCATGATCCCGATCGCATGGTTGGGATCCTACTGGCTGCGCTTTAATCTCGAAAGTTTTCCCGAAGGTCATTGGTGGGAAGCGGTTTACCTGCTGCCGGTTGTCATTGTCATGCAAGGCGGCATGTTCTGGTACTTCGGCCTGTACCGCGGTATCTGGCGCTTTGCATCGCTGCCTGATCTGGTACGTATTCTCAAAGCCGTAATTGCAGGCATTACTCTTACCGCCGTGATTATTTTTCTTGCCACGCGGCTTGAGGGCGCGCCGCGTTCGGTGTTCGTGCTCGACGGTATTTTACTGATGCTGTTGCTGGGCGGCCCCCGCTTGCTTTATCGCTGGACCAAAGATCGTCATCTGTATCGCGTCGAAGGTCAGCGCGCGCTGGTGGTTGGTGCGGGTGGCGCGGGCGAGATACTGATACGCGACATGCTGCGTGATTTGTCCAGCCCTTATCATCCCATTGCATTGGTCGACGATAACCCAGGTAAAGTCGGCAAGGAAATTCATGGCCTGCGGGTTGCGGGCAGATGTGGGGACATACCCGCGGTGGTTCTGGGTTACGCGATTGACATTATTGTGATTGCATTACCTTCGGCGAGTACGCAGGAAATTCGCCGCGTTGTGGAAATTTGCGAGAGCACGGGCCTGCCGTTTCGCATGTTGCCGCGCGTGCAGGTCGCCGGCGGCGGCCAGGTGAGCCTGCACGATGTGCGCGATGTGCATATCGAAGACTTGCTGGGCCGCGATCCTGTGCAACTCGACTGGCAATCCATCGCGCATGCAATTCACGGCAAAACGGTATTCATCACCGGTGCCGGTGGCTCGATCGGCGCCGAATTGTGCAGACAAATTGCGCGCTTAGGCCCCGTACGGCTGATTGCATACGAACAAAGCGAATTCAACCTCTATGAAATCGAAATGGAGCTGCAACGCAATTTCCCGGCCTTGCCGTTTATTCCATTGCTGGGCGATGTGTGTGACTACGTCGGTGTAGAAGCGGCGTTACGCATGTATCAGCCGCACGTCGTATTTCACTCGGCCGCCTACAAGCATGTACCGATTCTCGAAGGCCAGGTGCGCTCCGCGATTCTGAATAACATTCTAGGCACGCATGCGCTGGCGGCCATGGCCGATCGTCATGGCTGCGAGACATTCGTATTGATTTCGTCGGACAAGGCGGTGAACCCCGCCAACATCATGGGTGTGACGAAACGCGTTGCCGAAATGGTGTGCCAGGATTTGGGGCGCCGTTCGAAAACGCGCTTTATCACGGTGCGTTTCGGTAACGTGCTGGGTTCATCCGGCAGTGTCCTTCCATTATTCCAGCAACAGATCGAACGCGGCGGACCCATTACGGTGACCCATCCCGATGTGCAACGCTATTTCATGACCATTCCGGAAGCATGCCAGTTAATTTTACAAGCAGGCGCGATCGGCAAAGGCGGAGAGGTGCTTGTGCTTGACATGGGCGAGCCGGTCAAGATTTCCTACCTCGCCGAGCAGTTGATCCGCCTTGCGGGGAAGAAGCCCGGCGAAGATATCGAGATCGTATACTCAGGACTGCGGCCCGGCGAAAAACTTTCCGAAGAACTGATGCATGATGCGGAACCGCTCGCGACCACGCGGCACCCGAAAATATTTTTTGCCAATTGCCGACCGGTGAATGCGGAAGTGCTTGCGACCGCCATAGCCGCGCTCCAGCGTGCCGCAGAAGGATGCGACGATGCGCAATTGCGAGAGTTGCTGGCTTCGTTGGTTCCGGAAGCAATAGCGGCGGGTGATCCCTCCGATGGCAAGCACAGCGCGACAATTTATCCATGGAAATTGGCGGGCCGCGAGATGCGGGAATGGGCTTGACAGATAATTTCTTGATGACGTTTATTTCAGGTGATTCAGAGGTCGAACATGAAGGTTGTTATTTTGGCGGGCGGATTGGGAACGCGCATCAGCGAAGAAACCTCCGTTCGTCCCAAGCCGATGATCGAGATCGGGGCGAAGCCCATTCTCTGGCACATCATGAAAATCTACGCTGCACACGGCATTCAAGATTTCATAATTTGCCTGGGCTACAAGGGCTACATCGTTAAAGAGTACTTCGCCAATTATTTTCTGCACATGTCCGACGTCACTTTCAACATGTCCGACAATTCGATGGAGGTTCATCAAAATAGCGCGGAGCCCTGGCGGGTTACGCTCGTCGACACGGGTGAGAAAACCATGACGGGCGGGAGACTGAAACGTGTCAGATCTTATCTCGATAAGGAAGATTTTTGTCTTACTTACGGGGACGGGGTAGGCGATATCAATATCACCGAGCTGATCAAGTTTCATAAGCAACAAGGTTCGCTTGCCACGTTGACGGCAGTGCAACCGCCCGGCCGTTTCGGCGCTTTGAATATTGATAATAAGAAGGTGACGGGTTTTGACGAAAAGCCGCGCGGCGACGGCGGCTGGATCAACGGCGGATTTTTTGTGCTTTCTCCAAAAACCATCGACCTTATCGACGGCGATGAAACTTTCTGGGAACGTGGCCCAATGGAGAAGTTAGCGCGCGACGGCAACCTCTCGGCTTATGTGCACAAAGGTTTTTGGCATCCGATGGACACGTTGCGCGACAAAGTTTATCTCGAAGAATTATGGGCGGCCGGGACGGCGCCATGGAAGGTTTGGAAATGAATCCGGCATTCTGGAAAGACAAAAAAGTTTTGATTACCGGCCACACCGGATTTAAAGGCGGCTGGATTGCCTTATGGTTGCAGCAGGCGGGTGCGGAGGTGAGCGGCTTTGCATTAGCGCCGCCCACCCAGCCCAACCTGTTCACGCTTGCCAGGGTGGAAGAAGGCATGCATTCGATGATTGGCGATATTCGCGATTTCGAAAAATTTCAGGGTGTGATCGAACGTTCTCGGCCCGAGATTATTATTCACATGGCGGCCCAATCCTTGGTGCGACAGTCTTACGTTGACCCGGTCACGACTTATGCGACCAATGTGATAGGCACGGTCAATGTGCTGGAAGCGGCACGCCGCTCCAAGAGCGTAAAAGTGGTCGTCAATATCACAAGCGATAAATGCTATGAGAACCGCGAATGGATATGGGGCTATCGGGAAAATGATTCGATGGGCGGTTACGATCCTTACTCCAGCAGTAAGGGATGCGCGGAACTGGTAACCGCGACTTATCAGAATATATTTTCCAGTGGTTCCCACGCCGACCAGGTTGCACTTGCAAGTGCGCGTGCGGGCAATGTCATCGGAGGCGGTGACTGGGCGACCGACCGGTTGATTCCGGACATGGTTAAAGCGTTCATCGCGGGTCAGCCGGTAATGATTCGCAACCCGCAGGCTGTTCGTCCCTGGCAGCATGTGCTCGAGCCGTTGAACGGATACCTGGTCTTGGCGGAGAAGCTTTGGACACAGGATAAAAAATTTGCAGGAGGCTGGAATTTCGGGCCGCGCGACGACGACTGCCAACCGGTAGTGTGGGTTGTTGAGCAACTTGTAAAGCAATGGGGTGGAAGTGCCCGTTGGGAGCTCGATGCGAATGCGCATCCGCATGAGGCGAATTTCCTTAAGCTGGATTGCACCAAAGCGAAAACCAATCTGGGTTGGACTCCAAAATTAACGCTTCGAGAAGCATTGATCCATACGATTGATTGGTATCGCGCTTATGTTGCTAACAAAGATATGCGCGCCAAAACGCTGGAACAAATCTCAGGCTATCAAAGGCTGCTATCCGCATGAACACAGGGAATTGCAGGTTTTGCTCCACACCCCTGACGCATTCATTTTGTGACCTGGGTATGTCGCCGTTGTCGAACGCCTATCTGAGTTCGGCGCAATTGAATCAAATGGAGCCGTTCTTTCCATTACATGCGTATGTGTGCGACACGTGTTATCTGGTGCAGCTACAGGAATTTCAAAGCCCGGAAAAAATCTTTGGCGACTACGCTTATTTTTCGTCCTACTCGGAGAGCTGGCTTGCTCACGCGCAGGCTTATACAGAAGCGATGTCTTCCCGCTTCGAATTAAACTCGCATAGCCAGGTGATCGAAATCGCGAGTAACGACGGCTATTTGCTGCAGTACTTCAAACAGAAAGGCATTCCTGTTCTGGGAATTGAACCTGCCGCCAATGTGGCCGAGGTTGCGCTGCAAAAAGGCATACCCACGTTGACCAAGTTTTTTGGTGTGGCGACCGCAAATGCGCTGGCGCGGGACAAGCTGCACGCCGACCTTTTGCTGGGAAACAATGTGCTGGCGCACGTGCCTGATCTCAACGATTTTGTTGCCGGCATGAAAATCTTGCTGAAGCCGGATGGCGTTATCACCATGGAGTTTCCGCATCTGTTGCGCCTGATGCAGGAAAATCAGTTCGATACGATCTATCACGAGCACTTTTCCTATTTTTCCTTTACGACCGTAGAGAAGATTTTCGCAAAGCACGGCATTGCATTATTCGATGTCGATGAGCTTCCCACGCATGGCGGCTCTTTGCGTATCTATGGGCGGCATAGCGAAGCCGGCGGCAAGCCGACGGCACGCATCGAGGATTTGAAATTGCGCGAGCGGGCAGCGCGGCTTACAGATCATTCTGCCTATAGCGCTTTCGCGGAACAGGTTCGTGAAACCAAACGCGGCTTGCTTGAATTTCTGATTAAAACCAAACGTGCCGGAAAGCACATTGTGGGTTACGGAGCGGCGGCCAAGGGAAATACCCTGCTGAATTATTGTGGTGTGCGGCAGGATTTTCTGGATTACACCGTGGACCGCAGCCCGCACAAGCAGGGCAAATACCTGCCGGGCACGCACATCCCGATTTATGCTCCGGACAAAATACGTGAAACAAAACCCGATTTCGTTCTCATCCTGCCCTGGAACCTTAAAAGCGAGGTTGTTGAGCAGATGGCGCACATTCGTGCATGGGGTGGGAAATTCATCGTGCCCGTGCCGCATGTTGAGGTACTGGAATGAAATTCTTGCCGATGACATTGCCGGGGGCTTTTGTGGTCGAGACGGAACCCAGCGCGGATGAACGTGGCTTTTTTGCGCGCACTTTTTGCCGCGACGAATTTGTCAAGCATGGGCTCAATCCGGAGCTGGTTCAGTGCAGTATTTCGTACAACAAGCGTAAAGGCACGTTGCGCGGCATGCATTATCAAAAGTCTCCGCATCAAGAGGTCAAGCTGGTTCGATGCACGATGGGAATGATCTACGATGTGATTGTCGACTTACGCCGCGAGTCACCCACGTTCAAGCGCTGGTCGGGAGTCGAGCTTAGCGCGGAAAATCGCAAAGCGATTTATGTGCCGGAAGGCGTCGCGCATGGGTTCCTTACGCTGGCCGATGAATGCGAAGTTTATTACCAGATGTCCCGGGTATTTCATTCCCCCTCGGCGGCGGGTGTGCGCTGGAATGATCCTGCATTTGCAATCGACTGGCCGGGTGAAATCAGCGTGATGTCCGAACGTGACCGTCACTACCCGGATTATCCGTCATGAAGCGTGTCGTGCTCACCGGAGCGACGGGATTTGTCGGGCGCCACGCCATTGCGCCGTTGCTTGCGCAGGGCTATGAAGTCCACGCGGTCAGCTCGAAGAAAATAAGCGAATCACGCGCGGGGGTGATTTGGCACCGCACCGACTTATTTGATCGAGCCGCATCGGCGGGCATGATGGCCGAGATTAAACCGACGCATCTGCTGCATTTTGCGTGGTATGCGGAGCCGGGAAAATTCTGGAAATCCGCGGAAAATTTCCGCTGGGTCGAGGCCAGTCTGGGTTTGTTGCAAGCATTCGCTGCGGCGGGCGGGAGCCGGGTCGTGATGGCGGGAACCTGCGCCGAATACGATTGGAATTATGGCTATTGCCGTGAAGACATCACCCCGTGCAAACCGGATACCGTCTATGGCGTGTGCAAGAATGCGCTGCAATCCATGCTGCAAGCCTTTAGCAAAGAACGTGGACTGAGCAGCGCATGGGGCCGCATATTTTTATTATACGGTGCGCACGAAGCCATGCCTCGTTTGGTGCCGTCGGTGATCCAGGCGTTGTTGAAAGGGGAGCTCGCGCGCTGTTCACATGGCCTGCAAATCAGGGATTTTTTGCATGTTCAAGATGTTGCGAATGCCTTTGTTGCGTTGCTGGAAAGTAATGCAACGGGCGCCGTGAACATCGCATCAGGACAGCCCGTGTTACTCAAAGACATTATCGACATGATCGCGAGAATGATTGAACGGCCCGCATTGGTGAGATTAGGCGCTATCGCTGCCGGCCACGAGCCGAAACTGCTGGTTGGAGAAACCGTCCGCCTGAACACGGAGGTGGGTTGGTCGCCCACCTTGACATTAGAAAATGGGCTGCGCCAAACCATTGATTGGTGGAAAACACAGATACAACTTTAATCATCGAAGAATAGAGAAAAACAACGACATGAAATTGCTCATAGATACTGAATCAAAATCACTGACGATTGAGGACAGTAAGGGTGCGACCCATTTGCCGTTGTACTCAAAACAAGCGTTTGAGTTGATATCCAACCAGTGGCTTAAAGTCGGCTGGAATCAAAAATATCCGTACACCTTCAGTTGGATGGGCCGGCCCATTATTCAACTGCCCGAAGACATGCTTCGCATGCAGGAAGTGATTTACCGGGTCAAACCCGATGTGATTGTTGAAACCGGAGTGGCTCATGGGGGGTCGCTGATATTTTATGCGAGCCTGTTCAAGGCGATGGGCAAAGGACGGGTGATCGGTATCGATATCGAAATACGCCCGCACAATCGAAAAGCAATCGAATCCCATGAGCTCTTCCCCTATATCACCTTGCTGGAAGGAAGTTCGATTGCGCGCGATATCACGGGTCAGGTTAAGACGTTAATCAGGCCGGGTGAAACGGTATTGGTTGTTCTGGACTCAAACCATTCCAAACAGCATGTGGCCGGTGAATTACAGGCATACCATGGGTTTGTTACTTCGGGTTCCTATATTGTTGCAACCGACGGGAGCATGAAAGATTTGTACGATGTTCCGCGGGGTTCGCCGGAGTGGGTTTGGGATCATCCGACGGCGGCGGCATACGAATTCGCCCAAAAGCATGCGGATTTTGTTCTTGAGCAACCCGCCTGGCCATTCAATGAAAGTGAGCTGAGCGAAAATATTACGCATTGGCCCGGCGCCTGGCTGAAAAAAATCTGACTGTCGAATATGCAAAATTCTTAACACAGGGCACGAAATGGAAGGACGCACCAGCTTTAAAGAGTTTATTGCAACCTTCCTTGAAATTGACAAGGGCTAAACTATTATCAGGTGTGATGAGACGCCGAAGAAAACGCTACTCCGGCATGAATATAGATAATTTGTCTCAAACGAAAATATTTCTTGTCCATCTGGAGTAAATACTTCATGAAAGTACTTGTTACCGGCGGCTGCGGTTATAAAGGTCATGTGTTGATTCCAAAATTGCTTGCACGGGGTTATGAAGTCATCGCATTCGATATTCAGTGGTTCGGCAATTTTCTTGAACCCGATCCCAAGCT
>CAZHHW010000017.1:32461-41394 GCA_964532385.1 uncultured Gammaproteobacteria bacterium
CTGGATGTTTCGGTCAACCTTCTCACGATGCAGGCCCTGTCGAAAGGCAAAATAACAGTGTTCGGCGGCAATCAGATCCGGCCCAATATCCACATCGTGGACATCGCAAACATCTACTTGCATCTCATCGACCACCCCGAAGTGACGGGTGTTTACAATGCGGGTTTCGAGAATATTTCCATCATGGATATCGCCAAGCTCGTAGCCAAATATGTCCCGGTTGAGATTGTTACCACCCCCTCGAATGATCCGCGCTCCTATCGCGTCAACTCGGACAAGCTCCTGGCCACAGGCTTCAAGCCACAAAAGACGGTAGAGCATGCGGTTCGGGAAATTATCGACAAATATCGCTCCGGTGTACTTAAGGATGAAGAGCACTTTTCCAATCTCAAATGGATGCAGAAAACCGTCTTAGCGAAGTAGGAGGGTGCGATGAAAGCCAGGGGTCCCACCGAGAGTTTTTTTACTGGATATTCGAGCCGGCTGCAAAGAGTTCTTGCGGATGCAGATTGGTCAGGCGTGAGCCGGCTTGCCGTCGACATGCTGAATTGTTGGGAAACCCAGCGGCAAGTGTTTTTATGCGGCAACGGCGGAAGCGCCGGGAATGCGATCCATCTTGCGAACGATTTCCTGTACGGCGTCGCGCGTAAAACCGGCGGAGGGATTCGAGTGTTGGCGCTTTCCGCAAATTCGGCGGTAATGACTTGCCTGGGAAACGATGTGGGTTATGACCAAATATTTTCCGAGCAACTGGCGGTGCAGGCCCAGCCCGGTGATTTATTGATCGCATTATCCGGTAGCGGTAATTCTCCTAATATCGTACGCGTCATCGAGCAGGCAAAAATGATGGGAGTAAAGTCCTATGCCGTGCTCGGTTACAGCGGCGGAAAATGTAAAGAGATTGTTGATTCCGCCATCCATTTTCCGGTGGATGACATGCAGCATGCGGAGGATTTGCAGTTAATTGTCGGTCACATGCTGATGCAGTGGCTATCAACCAATCGCCCGAAGCATTAATCCAGAGAGCCCATGGAAACAATACTTGTCGTCGGCAGTAACTCTTTTTCAGGTACCACGTTTGTCGATTTCGCGTTACAGCAGGGTGTGCGTGTTCTGGGGACCAGCCGCTCACGTGAGCCGATCGACGCATTCCTGCCTTACAAGTGGAATAAACATACCAATTTCAGCTTCCACGCCTTGGATCTCAACAAGGATTTAGCCGAAATCACCAGTTTGATTCGTGAAGTCAAGCCTGCGTACATCGTTAATTTCGCCGCGCAAAGCATGGTCGGTGAAAGCTGGAAAAATCCCGGCGACTGGTTTATGACCAACGTGGTTTCAACCATAAAATTTCACGACGAGGTCCGTAAGTTTAATTTCCTCAAGCGCTATGTCCACGTTTCCACTCCGGAAGTTTATGGAAGCTGTTCGGGTTTTGTGGGAGAGGATTTTGCATTCAATCCCAGCACGCCTTACGCGGTATCGCGCGCGGCGGCCGACATGAGCCTGCGGACTTTTCATGCGGCCTATGATCTCCCCGTAGTCACCACGCGCGCCGCCAATGTTTATGGTCCGGGCCAGCAGCTCTACCGCATCATCCCGCGCACCATTCTGTTCATCATGCTGGGCAAAAAACTTCAGTTACACGGCGGCGGAGTCTCGACCCGCTCCTTTATTCACATGCGCGATGTGTCCGATGCCACCTGGAGAATCATGAAAGAGGGCCGCAACGGCGACACGTACCATATCTCGACAAACGAAGTGGTTTCGATACGCGAACTGGTCGAGAGGATCTGCGTAAAGCTGAACGCCAATTTCAAGGACCACGTCGAAGTGGTCGGCGAGCGTCTGGGTAAAGACTCCGCTTACCATCTCGACAGCACCAAGCTGCGCACCGAGCTTGGCTGGCAGGATCGTATCACCCTGGACCAGGGTCTTGACGAATGCATCGCGTGGGTTCGCACCCATTTCGAGGCACTCAAAGCTCAACCTTACGATTACATACATAAGGCCTAATTCCGTGACTCGATGCGCTGAAATCCAAGATCTGGCCAGAACCCTGCGTGCACGTATTATTGAAACCTCGCATAAATCAGGCATGCCGCATTTGGGCTCCTGTCTTTCCTGCGTGGATATTCTTGCGGCACTGTATTTTGCGCAGTTGCGCATCGATACCGCGTCGCCGCGTTGGGCCAACCGTGATCGCTTTATCTTGAGCAAGGGCCACGGCGCACCGGCGCTATTTCAGGTATTGGCCATGCGCGGCTTCTATCCGGAATCGATGCTTGACGATTACGGCAAGGACGGCGGCGTGTTCGCGGAACATCCACCCACGCCGGACCATTTACCGGGCATTGAAGCGGCAACCGGTTCATTGGGCCACGGTCTGCCGATCGGTTTGGGCATGGCGATGGCAGGACGTATTCAAAAACAGGATTACAAAGTTTATGCGCTGTTGAGCGATGGGGAATGCAACGAGGGATCCATCTGGGAATCCGCGATGCTGGCGGCCGCCCAGAAGGTCACTAACCTCTGCGTGATTATCGACTTTAATAAATGGCAAGCCACGGGACGCAGCGAAGAAGTGATGGCGCTCAATCCTCTGGCGGACAAATGGCGTGCGTTTGGCTGGAATGCGTGTGAGATCGATGGCCACGATGTGCAGGCGATCCTGGATACCTTGGGCCGCTTTCCAAGCGCCGATGGCAAACCAACAGCCATCATCGCCCATACCGTGAAAGGCAAAGGGGTGTCATTCATGGAAGACGACAATAACTGGCACTATCGAATCCCGACGGCTGAAGAAGTCGTGCTTTCCAAAAAAGAGCTCGGAGTGACGCCATGAGAAACGCCTTCGCCGACGAACTTACTCGCATCAGCAAAGAAAACAACAAAGTCGTTCTGCTTTCCGGCGACATCGGCAACAAGCTGTTCGACAATTTCAAAAAAGTCGATGAGTCACGTTTTTACAATTGCGGCGTGGCCGAGGCCAACATGATGGGGGTTGCCGCCGGTATGGCTTTGTCCGGCCTGCGTCCGGTGGTCTACACCATCACGCCGTTTACGACCACACGTTGTTTTGAACAAATTCGCGTCGATGCCTGCTACCACAAAGCGCCGGTCGTGATTGTCGGCACCGGCTCCGGGCTTTCCTATGCGGAACTGGGACCGACGCATCACTCACTCGAAGACATGGCGATTCTGCGCACGTTACCCGGCATGCGCGTGCTCGCGCCGTGCGATATCCCCGAGTTGCGCCTGGCCCTGCGCGCTGCGTTGAAGGAAGACGGACCGGTTTATATTCGCATCGGTAAAAAGGGCGAGCCCACAATTCATGCGCAAACGCCGGAGTTTCGCATCGGCAAAGGCATTGTGGTGCGGACGGGTACCGACGTGACTTTGATTTCCACCGGAACCATCATGCCGGAAGTGCTTAAAGCCGCCGATCAATTGAGCGCGCGTGGCATATCCGCCGAAGTCGTGAGCTTCCATAGCGTTAAACCCTTGGATCACGCCTATCTCGAACAGGCTTCGAAGCGATTCAAACTGATTGCCACGATTGAAGAACATGGCCGCATTGGCGGGTTAGGCGGGGCGGTCGCGGAATGGCGCGGGTCTCGACGTAATACGTCGGTGCAGATTACTTTCGGCACCGACGATGAATTCATGCACGAAGTCGGAAGTCAGGATTACGCGCGTGAAAAATACGGGCT
The DNA here is from genome assembly GCA_964532385.1 of uncultured Gammaproteobacteria bacterium. Classification (GTDB taxonomy): domain Bacteria; phylum Pseudomonadota; class Gammaproteobacteria; order SG8-11; family SG8-11; genus UBA6921. The sequence goes on from CAZHHW010000017.1 coordinate 36,175, forward strand.
CACCGCAAACAACATCGCCGACAAGGTCTTCGCAGCGCTCAATGTATCTTCTTGATACAGTCGGGTGAAGTTTGAAGGGGTAGGTGCGGAGAATTTTTGATCGAACTTTATGGTCGGGTGTCGGGTGTGATGATCAGAGTCCCTTCCCCCTGCAAGGGGGAAGGCTAGGATGGGGGTGTGCAAGCACACTGCGTTTTCGATCACCCCCATCCCAACCTTCCCCCTTGCAGGGGGAAGGCATGCTTCGTTTGCGCGTCTTAACAATTTTACAGTCAATGTTGACTTCAAGTTTTACCAGGACGGATCAATAAACTTAGCTCATGCGTATTGGTATTGATTTCGACAACACGATCGTCAGTTACGACGCCCTGTTTTACAAGGTGGCAAGGGAGCGTGATCTCGTACCCTCCGATGTGCCTGTAAACAAGCTTGCGGTGCGTGATCATCTGCGTCGCGCCGGACAGGAGGATCGCTGGACCGAAATGCAAGGCTACGTCTACGGCGCGAGAATGGGTGAAGCGCTGGGGTATGAAGGCGTCACCGATTTTATTTACCGTGCGAAGTCCCTTGGACATCAGATGTACATCGTCAGCCACAAGACGCGCCACCCGTTCCTTGGTCCCCAGTATGATCTCCATGCCGCCGCGCGCGCGTGGATCGAGCAGCACTTGCTGTGGAAAGGTCAAGCCTTGATCCCGGCGGAGAATATTTTCTTTGAGCTGACCAAGCAGGAGAAGATCGACCGCATTCGCGCCTGTGGTTGCGATGCATTCATCGATGACCTTCCGGAAATTTTGCTCGCCGAAGGCTTTCCTGCGAGTACTGACCGAATTCTGTTTGACCCTGAAGAGCATCACATCAATGCCACAGCCAATGGCCTGCGTCCCTTGTCGAGCTGGCGGCAACTTACAGAACATTTCAGCGCGTGAGCGATGCACCCCCTCAATGGCATGCCCTGATCACCGGTCTGCTGGCGCGCGCGGATATCAATGCAAAGGTGCGGACCATTACCCCCTGCGCGCTGGGCGGCAATAACCGGATCTACCGGGTCGAAACCACCGCAGGCACATTTGCCGCGAAGCAATATTTCCGGCATGAAGGCGACACGCGTGACCGGCTTGCTTCCGAATATGCGTTCCTGAATTATGCAAAAACCGCCGTGCCGGAGTCCGTTCCGCGTCCCTATGCTTGTGACCCGGAAGCGGGTTTGGCGTTGTACGAATTTGTCGAGGGGCAACCGTTCAGATCCGGAGGGGTCGGTGCACAACACGTGGATGCTGCGATCCGGTTTTTTCAGGCGCTGAATGCACTGCCATTGCGTGCTTCTGCGCAACTTCCTGTCGCATCCGAAGCATGTTTTTCCATCGCTGAGCATCTTGCGTTGATTGATGCGCGCATTGGCCGCTTGCTGGAAGTGATTCCCGCATCGGATATCGATTCCGAGGCGCTGGATTTTTTCAGACGCTTGAACAAGGTCTGGCGAGACCTTGCGGAAAATATTCGCTCCGCCGCACAGCAGGCCAAGCTCAGTTTCGATACCCCGTTGCCCGGGCCGCAACGTTGCATTTCGCCTTCCGATTTCGGTTTCCATAATGCGGTGGCCGAGGCCAATGGCAAAATACGGTTTCTTGACTTCGAATATGCGGGGTGGGACGACCCGGCAAAAACGGCCGGCGATTTCTTCGCGCAACTCGCGGTGCCGGTGCCGCCTGAATACTTCGATCACTTTGTAACAGCAAGCATGAGCGTATTTCCGGAACCTGAAATGCTTATCCGGCGCGCAAGCTTGTTACGCCCGGTTTACCAAACGAAATGGTGTTGCATTGCCCTGAATGTTTTCATCCAGGTACATTTTTCCCGGCGAAAATTCGCCAATCCAGACCTTGATGAAGCCGCCTTGAAGAAGGCGCAACTTTCCAAGGCAGAAAAAATTTTTCAATCCATACAGGACAGCCCATGGCCTACATTGATTTGATGTCCGTCATTCATAAAAGCACTAAGCGCGATTACCTTGCACGCGTCAACGATCCCGACTTCCCCAAGGCAAAAGCCGCAGCGCTCGCCAAACAATGGGGTTTTGACTATTGGGATGGCGACCGAAAAATCTGCTACGGCGGTTACCGCTACATGGAAGGGCGCTGGGAAAAGGTTGCCCGCGCCATGGTGGAGCATTACGGGATCAAACCCGGCGACAAGATTCTCGATGTCGGCTGCGGCAAGGGTTTCCTGCTTTATGACTTCACCAAGGTGGTTCCGGGTCTGGAAATCTACGGGCTGGATATTTCCAAATACGCCATTGAAAACGCGAAGGAAGAAATCAAAGGGCGCTTGCAGCTCGGCAACGCCATCGACTTGCCCTTCCCGGATAATTACTTCGACTTCGTCTATTCTATAACTACGTTGCACAACCTGCATTGTTACGATCTTGACAAGGCTTTGCGCGAGATCGAGCGTGTCGGCAAAAAGAACAAGTACGTTTGCGTCGAGTCGTATCGCAACGAAGAGGAAAAAGCCAATCTCATGTACTGGCAGGTCACTTGCGAGGCATTTAATACGCCGGAAGAATGGGATTGGTGGTTTAAACAGACCGGCTATACCGGCGATCATTCCTTAATTTACTTCGAGTGAGATCAATAACCATGTCCGCCATGCCCAAGACCATGAAGGCCGCCGTACTTGTCGAGCTGAAGGCTCCGCTGGTGATCGCTGAACTTGCCATGCCCGACGCACTGGCCATCGGCCAGGTGCTTGTAAAAATTCATTTCAGCGGGATCTGCGGTTCGCAGCTTGGGGAGATTGACGGCGCCAAAGGCGAGGATAAATTTCTCCCGCATTTGTTGGGCCACGAAGCCTCGGGCACGGTGCTGGATATCGGCGCCGGTGTGAAGCATGTCAAGATCGGCGACAAAGTCGTGCTGCACTGGCGCAAGGGATTAGGCATCGAATCCGAAACGCCGCGGTTTACCTGGCAAGGCCGCAAGGTCAATGCCGGCTGGATTACTACGTTCAACGAATACGCGATTGTGTCCGAGAATCGCGTGACCGCCATTCCTGCCGACAGCGATTTGGAAGTTGCCGCGTTGTTCGGCTGTGCGGTGACCACCGGCTTCGGTGTGGTGGAAAATAATGCCAAGGTGCGCATCGGCGAATCGGTGGTTGTGTTTGGTGCCGGAGGTATCGGTCTTAACATTGTGCAGGCCGCCGCCTTGGTTTCCGCTTATCCGATCATCGCCGTGGATATTCACGACAACAAACTCGAACTTGCCAAGCAGATGGGCGCAACCCATGTCATCAACAGCAGCAGCGGCGACGTACGGCAAGCGATTCTCAATATCGCAGGCAATGCCGGTGTCGACGCCTTCATCGACAACACCGGGCAGCCCGCGATTATTGAAATGGGTTACCAGATGACCAAGCCGCAGGGGCGTGTAACTTTGGTGGGTGTGCCGCGTAAAGGCAACAACATTAATATCTACTCGCTGCCGTTGCACTTCGGCAAAGGCCTGTCGGGTTCGCACGGCGGCGAAGCGATTCCGCAAACCGACATTCCACGCTATCAAAATCTTTACCGGGCAGGGCGCATCAAATTACGCGAGTTGATTACCGACTATTACAGCCTGGATCTCGTCAACGAAGCGATTACCGGCATGCGCAGCGGTAAGGTGTCAGGGCGTTGCCTTATCCGTCTCTAAATTCCGAAGGAGAAAAAATGCGCGCCATAGGTGCAGTGTTGGAAGTGGCATCACCTGATCTCGCAGCGTGTGCGAATCTGTTTCGCGCCAATGTGAAATCGGTGTTGTTCGTCACCTCGCAACTGAGGCCGCGCGAGCTCAAAATGGCGGACGGATTACGGCGTCTGGGTTGGAAGGTTGGATTGATCTATTCCAAATGGACCCCGTTTGATCCCAAAGCCTATTTCGATTTTTGTATCGAGGCAGCATCAGCGGAAGAAGCGCATGCCTTCGCCATGCAGCTCTCGCCCCGGGTTACGCATGTTTTTTCGGGCGCCATCGATGACTGGGTATTGCTGTTGTGCCGGCAAAAACCTTCGCCCGTGGTCATCGATCTGAACGATGTGTTCGCGCCTTCGTTATTTGATTATTGCCACGAACGCTTCGCACTTACGCAGGAGGCCTTGGCGCTTGCCGATGGTTTCTGCGCGCGCGATCTTCAGGTGAAATCCGCCGAGCGCGCCGACAAGTTCAAGCTGCCCGCCAACGTGCTGCTGTTTCCCGAATATTGCTGGAATGTGTTTCCCAATGTACGTAAGCCTTCTGAGCTGACCCAGCCGGATGACATCCATGTCGTCTCGGTCGGCACCTTCAGTCTCGAAACGCAGGGGATGTACGACAGTTGTTATTTACGGTTGACCGAGCTGCTCATCGAGCAGCAGATTCATTTCCACATTTATCCGCATTGGGCGTATCGGCGGGGACACAGCGGCAGCCCGCATACCAATTTCGAACGCGACTTCGCCGATTTCATCGCTCTGGAAAAGAACAGCCCGTATTTGCATTTGCACGACAGTTTGCCGATCGAAGAGCTTGCCAAGGTTCTTCCGCAGTACGATTTCGGCATTGTTTCCGGGGGATGCGCCGAGTTCGGTCAGAAACTCGGTTTCTACTACCCGGCTTATTTGGAGACTTGTTATTCAGGCCGCATTTCGGATTATCTCGAAGCGCGCTTGCCGGTGCTGGTTAATGACGAAGTGAAATTTGATTTTTGGTTGCTCAAGCGACACGGGGCATGTGTCGACCTTAAAGGCGTATTGCGTCCCGGCTTCAAACAAACGCTGCTGGATCTGAAGCGGGACCGGCGGCAGCCGGAAATTATGGAGCGTGCCGCCCGCAAGCTTTCTGTGGACTTCAACAGCCCCCGCCTCGCTTCTTACTATGAGGACATTATGCATCCTAAAATTCGCCCCATCCGTCAGAAGTCAAGCACAGAAACTCAAACTCCCGCGGTTGATCCATCAGCCGCGATTGCTGAGCGTGCGGCGGAAATGGTCGCGCTGCACAACACGGCGTCGCAAGCGTACGCGGCCAGTTCGAATCTACAGCGCAAAGCGCAGTTCAAAGAAATATTGCACAAGAAAATTCGCTGGGCTTCGCCGCGAGTCGCCAAAATTTTACTTCCTTACCGGGCGATTCGATTGTTCGAAGTTCGGCTGCATAACACGCTGCAAGAGAATCAATCGACGCATGCGTCGATTGCCTCCCT
>CAZHHW010000017.1:41494-45294 GCA_964532385.1 uncultured Gammaproteobacteria bacterium
CAAGACAAGGCCGTTTTGCAAGTCCAAGTCGAATCGCTTGAACAACAGAATGTGGTTTTGCGCGCCAAACTGACAAGTCTTGAGCAGGACAAAGCCGCCCTGCACACCCGGGTGGCAAGTCTTGCGCAAGACAAAATGGCATTACACACCCAGATTGCCGCCCTTGAACAGGATAAAACTGCTTTAACTCATAAATTGTCAAGTCTTGAACAAAGCAAGACGGCGCTGGAGCAGGGCAAAGCGACATTATTCGCCAAGGCCACGAGTCTTGAGCAAGATAAAAGAGCTGCGCGCATCCAGGTCGCTGGATTAGAAGATGACAAGAATGCTTTGCGCGCCCAAATAACCAGCCTGGAAAAGGATAAAGAATCCTTCCGCGCGCAAGTCGCCGGTTTGGAGCAGGACAAAGACACGTTGCGTGGGCAGGTGGCGAATTTGTATGGGGACAAAGCGAATTTGCACGCCCAAATTTCCGGCTTGGAACAGGATAAAACCCTACAGCGCGCGCAGATTGTGAATTTGGAGCAAGACAAAGCCGTGATGCAGTCACACTTGTCGAGCCTGGAGCAGGAAAAAATAGCCGTACTCGCCCAAGTGGCGGCGCTGGAGCAAGACAAGACCGCAATGCAGTCGCAGTTGTCGAATGTTGAGCAGGAAAAAATCGCTGTGCTTACTCAGGTGGCGGCGCTGGAGCAAGACAAGATTGCGATGCAATTGCAACTTGCGAATGTAGAGCAGGAGAAAACGGCGTTGCAGTCGCAATTGTCGACACTGGAGCAGGAAAGAACCACCCTGCTCGCCCAAGTGGGGACGCTGGAACAAGACAAAGCCGCAGTGCAGTCGCAGTTATCGAATGTTGAGCAGGAAAAAATTACTGTGGTTGCCCAGGTGGCGGGGCTGGAGCAAGACAAGGCGGCGATTCAGTCACAGCTTGCAAATGCAGAGCAAGACAAAACGGCGTTGCAGTCGCAATTGTCGAGCCTCGAGCAGGAAAAACTTTCCGCGCTCGCTCAGGTGGCAGCACTGGAACAAGACAAAGTCGCAATTCAGTTGCAGTTGTCGAATGTTGAGCAGGAAAAAACCGTCGTGCTTGCTCAGGTGGCGGCGCTGGAACAAGACAAAACTGCGATGCAATTGCAACTTGCGAATGTAGAGCAGGAGAAATCCGCCGCACTCTCTCAGGCTGCCACGCTCGAGCAAGACAAGGCCGCGTTACAGTCACAACTGTCGAGCTTGGAGCAGGAAAAAATCTCCGTGCTCTCCCAGGCGGCGGCGCTGGAACAAGACAAGGCGGCGATGCAGTCTCTATTGACGAATTTGGAGCAGGAAAAAACGTCAATACAAGCCCTGGTGGCTGGGCTCGAACAGGATAAAGTGGTTTATCGGTCGCATATCGCTGGTTTGGAGCAGGAGAAATTGGCAGTCCTTGCTCATGCAGCGGCGTTGCAGCAAGACCAAGAAAATCAGCGCGCTCACATATCGGGCATAGAACAGAATAACGCGGTGCTCAATTCGCAGATTGAACAGCTCCAACAGAATAACAATTCGCTGAGTACGCGCGCGAAAGACTTGGAGGGAGAAATTGGCGCGTTATCGCAGCAAGTTCATGTGCTGAATAACGAGAAGTTTATACGTCACCAAGAAGCTCAATGGGGGAAGGCGTCGATCCGTGCGGTTGCTGACGCGCTGAACTGGCCCGAGGTCCTCAATGATGTTGAGCAAGCGAACGGATTCACGGAACTTGCTCGCATCCTCGGGCTTTTTTCCGGATCGGGAGGTATCACCGATAACCCGTCCGCATGCTGGGATGCACTTGCCGCCAAGAATTACGATCAGCTATTGAATTCCGGCTATAACAACTTCAAGCGGACGATCGGAAATAATTATTTCAACTTCCTCGTACAGAAAGGCGATCCGCAGATTCAAGCCGTTGAGCGATTACTCGCGCCCGAGGTTCTTGAGCGCTGTCGTATGACGGCGCAAGCGGTCCCTCACGATCCAAGCTCGCCCAGCACCGATCAAGTTAGTTACAACTACTTTGTGCTGTTGCTGTGGGAATATGTCAAGACGATCGACCTAAAACGGTATTCCGAAGTTCTTGAGGAGCCGGCGGAAGGAAACCCCATCCTGGTTACTTCATTGGATGGACGAAAGGTGTCTCAGGATCTGGCCAATTCGCTGATCGAATATTATTCCATCAGCGAAGCAGTCTCTTTTGGGCGCATCAAAACGGTACTGGAGATCGGCGGTGGTTATGGCAGGAATGCCTACACGATGCTGGCGCTTAACCCAAAACTTAAAGTCACGCTGGTCGATATTCCGCCCGCGCTCTATGTCGCGCAGCGGTACCTGTCGTCGGTATTCAAGGATCGCCGCGTCTTCAAGGCAAGAAATTTTTCTCGCTATGCGGAAGTGAAAGAAGAGCTTGAGGCCGCTTCGATTGTGTTCCTGATGCCGCACCAGCTTGCCCTCATGCCGAAAAAACGCTTTGACCTTAGCATGAATATTTCTTCACTCCATGAAATGGGACCCGAACAGATTAAATGGTATTTCAAGCAGCTGAACCGGCTTACGGGTCAATATTTCTATCTCAAGCAGTGGCGTACTTCCAGCAACTTTTTCGATGGCGTGGTTTTACATCAAGAGGATTACCCTTATCCGAAGTCTTGGCGAAATGTCTATTCCCGGCCCGGCCGGGTTCAATCTGAATTTTTTGAAGCGATGTATCAGGTGACGTCGTGATATCCAGGATGACAATAAAATTTGCTTGGATCTATATGGGCGCTAAGGTTGGATAAAAAATTATTAGCGCTTGTGAAGAGCGCAATGCTGGACAAAAAAACACCTTACCGGTGCAGTGGATTGGCTATTTACCAGTCTAATAGCGTTGGTTTGGAATAGGAAAAATATTATGTGTTCTCAAGTAACGGCACTTGATCAGAAAAAAAATGACGTGCAATTGCAAGTCGCACATCCCTATACAGTCCAGATGGAGCGTGAACAATTGATCTGGGCCGCCGGCCAGATGGGTGCAAAGTTAAATCAAGCGGTCCATGCCGACGAAAAGGATCTCAATCCGATCGATGAAACGCCTAAACTTTTATTGGCATGCATGCCAAAAAGCGGTTCAACATGGCTTACCTTGGTGCTCGAAGAAAAACTCGCATTACCGCCAAATCGCTGTTATCTCGAAGCAGACAGAAATGAGCAGGAAATAGACATTACCGTATTGTTTCAGTCATGGGGTAAGCGAATGTTGTTTATCCAGCAACATATTCGCTATTCAAAAATACTGCTGCGAATTTGCCGTGCGTTTTCCGTCAAGATTGTAGTTCTGACAAGAAGGCTTGATGACGTTGTTGTTTCATTGCGCGATCACATGGGAAAAGAGTCGCCGGAACTTTCCATGGCTTATATGGAACCTGATTGGTTCCAGAATATATCACCGGTCGGGCAGTTCGATTTCATCATTGATCATATCATGCCTTGGTACTTTAATTTCTTCGTCGGCTGGCAGAGAGCCATGAGAAGTTATAGTGATGTAATCCTCCAAGTTCGTTACGAAGAAATGATCAAGGAGCCGGAGAAATGTGTCGAAAGGATTGCTTCGTTCTACGGTACACCGGTACAAGGATTGATTTTATCTAACGATAAAAAAGCGGATGCACGGTTTAATCAGGGACGGGTAGGACGTGGCATGGAAATGCTTTCCGGCCAACAACAGGCACGATTGCGCAAACTGGCATCTTACTACCCCGGTTGTAATTTTGAAGCGGTCGGCATTGAATCGAAATGAATAC
>CAZHHW010000018.1:0-42609 GCA_964532385.1 uncultured Gammaproteobacteria bacterium
GCGGCGGGCGGCGTCTCTTCGAGAACCTGCGCGAGCCCGGGCCGCAGTTTCGCATCGACAGGGTAGTTGATGGTCCAGCGGCCACACATTTGCGCTATGTGCGCCGGTGAGAGCGGCCATGCACAGATGAGGGCCCCGCCAGTGGAACATAATGTCGACACTGAATTCCAATGGCTCATAACAATGGAGGAATGACATGGTAAAGCCTGCGAAAAACACGATTTGCCTCTGGTACAACGACGATGCCGAGAACGCCGCGCGGTTCTACGCCGAGACCTTTCCCGATTCATTCGTCGGCGCGGTACACCGTGCACCCGGCGATTTCCCGTCGGGCAAGCAGGGAGATGTGTTGACTGTCGAGTTTACGGTGATGGGAATTCCGTGCCTCGGGCTCAACGGCGGGCCTGCGTTCAAGCACAACGAAGCGTTCTCGTTTCAGGTCGCAACCACTGACCAAGCTGAAACGGATCGCTACTGGAACGCGATTGTCGGCAACGGTGGGCAAGAAAGCGAGTGCGGCTGGTGCAAGGACAAGTGGGGATTGTCCTGGCAGATCACGCCGATGGTCCTGACCCAAGCGTTTACAAACTCCGATCGCGCGATCGCCAAGCGCGCATTCGATGCCATGATGACGATGAAAAAAATCGACATCGCCACCATCGAGGCGGCGATAGGTAGTTGAGGGTGGAAGATGCATCGCCGACCAATCAAGAACACGCTGCGAATGACCATGAAAGCGCAAGAACGGGACGAGCTGCTCCACGCACTGCAAGCTCGCTTTGAGAAGAATGCACACCGGCATAAAGGCATCGCGTGGGTCGATGTGCGAGCTAAACTCGACGCCGCTCCTGAAGCGCTAAGGGCGCTGCGTGAAATGGAAGCAACGGGAGGCGAGCCGGATGTGATTAGTCAAGACCCGGAGACCGGCCGCTACATTTTTTGTGATTGCTCGCCTGAGAGTCCAATAGGGCGCAGAAGTGTCTGTTATGACGGTGAAGCGCTTGCGTCGCGCAAAGAGCACAAACCAAAAAACAGCGCTGTCGAAATGGCCACTGCCATGGGCATCGACCTGCTAACGGAGGAGCAGTACCGAGAGTTACAGAAGCTCGGTCATTTTGATACCAAAACGTCGAGCTGGATTAGAACGCCGTCTGACGTGAGAGCGCTCGGCGGAGCGCTGTTCTGTGATAGACGCTATGACAAGGTGTTCGTGTATCACAACGGCGCGGAGTCGTACTACGCTGCTCGAGGTTTTCGTGGATTACTTCGAGTCTGAGTCTTGTATAAACTTGGCATGATGCGTAATCCTTGTACCGGCAACGCGTCCATATTTTCTGATGTGATGTTCAGGCAGTCTCGAGTCGCTGAGCTTGACAAATATCCAGCCGATGCGGGCTAAATCGCTGTAGACACAGAAGCCGCTGACGCTGCCCGCGCGGAAAACACCAATGATAAAAGACCTGCACACCTTGCCTGCCAATTTACCGGTGCCTGTCGACGACGGGGCATGTGATCATTTGCCGGGTCTCGCTTTACCTTCGATGTTATTGACCAGCACAGCAGGGGAGGCGGTGAATCTCGCTGCTCACCCGGGCACGCGCGTGATTTATTTCTATCCCATGCTGGGCCGTCCCGGCGATCCGCCGTTGATCGGTTGGAACGAGATCCCCGACGCCAGAGGATGCACGCCGCAAACCTGCGCATTTCACGACGCTTATGCGGAGTTGAAGCAACGGGGTGTCGAAGTGTTTGGTGTGAGTGCGCAACCTCTCGAAGACCAGCAAGAAGCCCATGCAAGATTACAATTGCCGTTTGCATTGCTCAATGATTCGCACCTCGCTTTTGCCCAAGCGCTGCACTTGCCGACATTCGAATATGCGGGCAGACGCCTGATCAAGCGCTTAACGTTGATTGCCGGAGATGGTTTTATCCAGAAGGTTTTCTATCCGGTGTTTCCGCCGGATGCGCATGCGCGCGAGGTGATCGCATGGCTTACCGCGCACCCGGTTTAATTTTACATTTAAGCGGGACGCGCGAAACGGAGCGGGTCTTATCTTAATTCGAACACGAGCATGCCAATGAACATCACCCGGATCACTACATTTCGTGCCAAAGACGGCAAGGTAAACAATCTGCGCGAGTTCCTTGTCTCGATTATTCCGCTCATCGCGGGTTCGCAGGGTTGCGAGGCCTGTCAATTACTGCAAAACCAAGGCAGCGCCAACGAGTTCGTGGTCATCGAAGTGTGGGTTTCGGTTGCGGCGCATCAAGCCTCGGTGAAGAATATTCCAGCCGAGAAGTTCGGTGCGGTCATGGCCATGTTGGCGAATCCGCCCAGTGGGTCATATTACACATAAAGGAGCCCTAGCATGATTTATAAAGGTAGCTGTCATTGTCGACAAATCGCTTTTGAGGTTGAAGGCGAACTCACGCAGGTGAGGGACTGCAATTGCTCGATCTGCACACGCAAAGGCTCGCTGCTTTGGTTCGTGCCCCGGGAAAAATTTCGCTTGCTTACACCGGAAGAAAATATGAGCACGTATTCCTGCGGTAAGCAAACGATTAAATACCGGTTCTGCCCAAAGTGCGGAATACATACGTTCGGCGAAGCCGCCGACCCCGCTGGAAATCCCATGGCCGCCGTGAATATTCGCTGTCTCGAAGACATTGATCTTTCGTCTTTGGAGGTTAAACATTTCAACGGCCGCGCACTTTGAGATTTATTTTAGTATTTTTCGTCATGCCCGCGGAGGCGGGCATCCAGAAATGCCTGAAAACACTGGATTCCCGTATGCACGGGAATGACGATTGGTGAATGAGCCGGAAGTGTTGAGCCCAGGCACGCACACGCTAAACATCGCGCGTTGTCGGTGGATTGCTGCGCCCCTCATAATTTAAAAACACTAGGTTTCACGCAATGGCATCCACGGAACTCGTAACACTCCACGATTTCATCGGTTATTACACCGACATATTTACGGTCATCGCTGTTCCGGTCGGTTTGATGGTTATCGCATGGTTATATCTGCCCCCGGTTTTTTTAGTGTGGCGTTGCTTGTCCGTTTACGAACATTTTCCCATCCTGAACACACTGGCTGCATGTAAAGCATCGCTCTGGCCTTTCAAACCGCTCATCTTCCGAAAACAGATGCGGCTTTGGCTCGAGCTGCGGCTGCTGCATCCCAAGCCGGTGCTTGAGGCGCGCTGGATATTTGATTCGAAGAGAAAGCGTTATCACCTGAATTATGACCACGGCGCCTATCAGGATGAACTGCAAAAATGGAAGGGATACATCCGTGGCAAATTCGCCGCCTTGAAACTCAAGGAGCAGGAACCGGTCATCGAAATCAACGATGTCTTCCGGCTCAACGATGACATGACCAAGGATGGCATCAAGCAATATCTGTATGCGGTGGCGGCGCTGAAACTCTCGCTCGATGAAGAAGCTTCGTTCCTGTGCAAAATCAAAATCAACGAAGGCTACCTGCTCCCGCTGAATCTGCTCGCCGGTCTCATGTCGCGTTTTAGCGAAGACTGGGACCCGATTATTTCCGCCTATGGTGAAATGGCGGCCAAGAGTTTTTCACCCTTACAGATGACCATTTTCGATTTATGGCTGCTGTGGGGTCCGAGCGTGCCAATTTGCGTTTGCGGACAGTGGTCGGGGCCGATCACCATGCAATATGGTTTCGGCGATGAAAACAATTCGATCCGCGTGCGGGTGGAAAACCAGCAGAAAGAAGCGCTGTTTAACGAAATCCGCACGGCGGTCAAAGCACTCAAAACGCAAAGCTACCCGGCGTTGCATGCCAGCATCGTGGGCAGGCTGTGTCCGCCCAGCAGTTTCGTGCAGGGACAATTTTGCGGCGCGCAGCAAGACTTGCTCAATCCTGACCGTGAAGCGTTCATCCTGGAATACGAGAGTCACTCCGTCGTGGGCAACACGGGTGGCGGTTATCTTTTTTACACGGGTTACATCTGGGCGTTGTTTGTGGTTGGCAGAGAACACAAGCCGAGCCTGGAGGAGGTGAGCAGGGAGCCCTGGTTGAAGGTCGCGCCTTTTTTTGAGCACGGTAACATCGTCGACGACGCAACCTATGCCTCCGCCAAACTGCAACTGGCGCACAAGGTGCTGACTTTCCTGAAAAGCAGCATGCAATTTGAATATGACCGCAGCCAGCCGCCGTTGCGCTTGTGGTACGTGTCCGCGCTCGATGACTCCGGGTGTGGTTGCGAGATTGCCGTTCCGCCGCTTGGCTTATCGATACGCGCTTTGATCGAAAGCTTGCTCAAAGAGCCGGAATTCGAGGGATTGGCAGAGCGCATTATTACCAACGACGATTCATTCGGCGCGGTTTTATCGGGCTGCCATCTTCCTGAAATGGTATCCAGTTTCTTCAAAAATATCGAAGCCGGCCGGCATGAGATGGCGGCTGAAAATTTGCGCGGTGGTGTACAGCACGTAAAAGCGCAATAGGTCTATCGTCGTGACATTATTTCATTGCGGAGAATTGCATGCGCCTGGCCAATCGCGGCGGTTGGAAAACCTGCGGTCGCGGTCACAAATACCGCGGTTCCGGCCCTTGTCCCATTTGCTGGCCCGGCGGCAAATCCAAACGCTTGAAGTCAAGACCCAAAGCTTAGTTTGGTCTGAAAAAATATGAACGATGCTTCCAGCCTGAATGAACCCAGCAATCTTGCCGCCCTGTGGGCCGATACGCGTGCGGTGGGGTTCACCATGGCGTCGGAGCCGCTCACCGGTTCTTTGTTACGCACCTTGGCTGCATCCAAACCGTCGGCGCGTTTTCTTGAGTTGGGATCGGGCACAGGATTGTCGACCGCATGGCTGCTGGACGGCATGGATTCACATTCGCATCTCACGACCGTCGATCATGACGCCGCATTACTGTCCATTTTGCAACGTCATTTGGGCGCTGATTCGCGGCTGACCGTCGTGTGTGCCGATGGCGATGAATTTTTACGCTCCCTGAGCGGGCAGCAGTTCGATTTCATTTTTGCAGACACCTGGTCGGGAAAATATCGCTTGCTTGAAACAGCGCTCGACCTATTGGCGCCGGCGGGTCTGTATGTCGTCGACGACATGCTCCCTCAACCCAACTGGCCGGAAGGGCATGCCGAAAAAGCCGCAAGCTTGATCGCCGGTCTGGAACGCTTACAGGATTTTCGCGTCACCAAGCTCTCTTGGGCCAGCGGTATTATTCTGGCGGCAAAAATCAAAGGGGCTCAAGCTTGATATCGCCCGTGCTTATTCTTCCAGGCTACGGTGGTTCCGGCCCCAAGCATTGGCAATCGCTCTGGGAATTATCCAATCCGGAGTTCGAACGCATCCAGCAGCGCGACTGGGACAAGCCTGTCTGTGCGGAATGGATTGCGGGCCTGGAAGCGGCTGTAAACCGTATCGGGCCGCGTGTTGTCTTGGTCGCGCACAGTCTTGCTTGCCTCGCCGTCGCGCATTGGGCGGCACAGCCGCATGCGCCGATCCAGGCGGCCTTGCTGGTGGCCGTGCCCGATCCTGCCAAGCCCATTTTTCCTGCCGAGGCCGTGGGTTTTTCCTCAACGCCGATCTGCCCATTCACGTTTAGAAGTACTATGGTCGTGAGTAGCGATGATCCCTATGCTTCCCAGGAACTTTCAGCTCGTCTCGCCAAAGCCTGGGGAAGCCACTTGATCAACATCGGAAACTGCGGTCATATTAATTCCAACAGCAACCTGGGAGCCTGGGCGCAAGGTTATGAGCTGCTCGAGCAACTGCGCGGCTAATCCTAAATTCATTCGAACGAGAAGCTACGAGGCAGGCATGCAAATCACATTGACCAGCATCACGGTTGAAAATCAAGACCAGGCTCTTCTGTTTTACACCAATATTTTGGGCTTTAAGAAGAAGCATGATATTCCGATGGGCGAGTTCCGCTGGCTCACGGTGTTCTCGCCGGAAGGTTTAAGCGGGGTTGAGCTGGTGCTGGAGCCCTTGAGTTTTCCACCCGCGCGGGTATACCAGAAAGCGTTGTTCGACGCGGGCATCCCAGCTACGGCGTTTATTTCCAAAGACATCGCCGCCGAGTATCAACGGCTGCAAAAACTGGGCGTAAGATTTCGCGGCGAACCCGTCAGCATGGGTCCAATCACCGCCGTATTATTCGAAGACACGTGTGGAAATCTGATTAACCTCGTGCAACCTGCGGCAGAAGTTGGAAAGTAGCTTTCAAGCGCTGCGGGTGAATGGAAATTTACCCAAAGACGGAATGCCCTATTGATGCCTGACATCATCGGAATCGATCACATCTACATCAGTGTTGCGGATTTGGCGCGCTCGGAAAAATTCTACGATGGCGTGATGCGGGCGCTGGGATTCCGCAAGAATCGATTTCAGCTCGCGGCGGAACCGCATGTTCAGTATTACAACCGGCACTTCGGCTATGTGCTACGCCCGGCCCGCGCGTTGAATTCACACGATCCGTATGCGCTGGGACTGCATCATCTCTGCCTGCGCGTGGAAAGCGCCGCGCAAGTTATGGAGGCGGCTACACTGCTCAAGCAGCAGAATATTTCGGTGAGCGAGCCTCGCTACTATCCCGAATACGCAGCCGATTATTTCGCGGTATTTTTTACCGATCCCGATGGCTTGCAGTTGGAAATCACCAATTATCGTCAGGAGCGGCGGCAGCGGCACGACGCTTGGGAAAAAGTCTAGCCCTGACGCCCGGGAACGCGGGCATCTTGCCCGCAACACAGCGAGCGGGACGCTCGCGTACCCAGGAAAAAATGAATAAATCGGTGCTTCCCTAACTAATGCGTTCGACCACATAGCGCGCAATCGCGCGCAATTCATCGGCCTGCGCCGCAAGCGGATGCAGGCTGGTCAGCGCTTCGTCGATTAAGTTGCGCGCGCGCGCTTTCGCTTCGGTCATGCCCAGCAACGCAGGGTAGGTGGGTTTGTTGCGAGCCTGATCCGCGCCTTGGCGTTTGCCCAGCACCTGGGTATCTCCTTCCACGTCGAGAATGTCGTCCTGAATCTGGAAGGCCAGGCCGATGCATTTGGCGTAGTGATCGAGCGCGGTGCGCAGCGATTCGTCAAGCTCCGGCTTGCACAAGGTGGCCAGCCGCACGCTGGCGCGGATCAGCGCGCCGGTTTTGTGGATATGCACGTTTTCGAGTTCGAATAAATTCAACTCCTGACCCTCGGCGAGGATGTCGAGCGCTTGTCCGCCCGCCATGCCGCGCGAGCCGCTGGCCAAAGCCAATGTCTCTACCATGGCGAGCCGCATGCGGCTGTCGTCGAGCATGTGCGGATCATGCGCCAGCACGTAAAAGGCGAGCGCTTGCAAGGCGTCGCCGGCGAGCACCGCGGTGGCGTCATCAAACGCTTTGTGGCAGGTGAGTTTGCCGCGTCGCAGATCGTCGTCGTCCATGGCAGGCAAGTCGTCGTGGATTAGCGAATAGACATGGATGAGTTCCACCGCGCAGGCCGGGCCGTCGAGCTGTTCGAGCGGCACGCCCAGCGCGCGTCCGGTGGTATACACCAGGCAGGGCCGCACGCGTTTGCCGCCTTCCAGCACGCTGTAGCGCATGGCCGTGTGCAGACGCGCGGGCTGCTTAGACGCTTCGGGGAGCCAATGGGCGAGCCCGGATTCGACGCGCGCGAGATAAGGGGTCAACAGGTTTTGCAAGGTCACGCATGCGCCTTAATCATTCGGATTGCCGGGAGTGTCATCGCCGCTGTCAAATTCGACCGGTGCGGAAATCGCGTCTTTCTTGAGTAAAATTTGCACCTTCTGCTCGGCGTCTTGCAGTGATTGCTGGCAGGTGCGAGTCAGCAGCACGCCGCGCTCGAACTGTTGCAGGGATTCTTCGAGCGTAAGTTCACCTTTTTCCATGCGCTCGACTATGCTTTCAAGCTCATGCAGCGCCGATTCGAAATCGGGTGTTTTGGGTTTTTTGGCCACGGCGGTTTCCAAGTGGACAGGGCGATCACGATACCCGATCCAAAAAACCAGGGTCAACAAATAACTCTTTGAAATAAACCCGTAAAACTACGGCAATGCGCAAGTTTGCGAACCGCGCATTGACACCGCGAGGGCGTTTAATATAAGTTGAGCACGTCGATTTAGACAAATTCTAAACCGGCCAAATATTGAAAACAGCGTTAACGCTTCATAACGGAGGTCGTTCCCCATGCAACTCAAAGGCAGTCAAACAGAAAAGCACTTGAAGGAGGCGTTCGCTGGCGAATCGCAAGCGAACCGCCGTTACTTATACTTCGCAGCGAAGGCGGACGTGGAAGGTTACAACGATGTTTCGGCGGTGTTCCGTTCCACGGCGGAAGGCGAAACCGGCCATGCGCACGGGCATTTGGAATATCTCGAAGAAGTCGGCGATCCGGCCACCGGTCTGCCGATTGGCCTGACGTCGAATAATCTGAAAGCCGCGATTGCGGGTGAGACCCACGAGTACACAGACATGTATCCCGGAATGGTCAAGACCGCGCGCGCGGAAGGCTTCAACGAAATCGCTGATTGGTTTGAAACGCTGGCCAAAGCCGAACGGTCCCATGCCAATCGATTCCAGAAAGCGCTGGATTCATTAGGCAAGTAAATTGTTTTTTCGTGGGGGCCGGCAATGCGGCCCCCATATTTAATTAAGTAAACATAGGGCTCTTTTAATGTCTTCCCCAATCGATACTCCGCGCGAGGGCAGTTTGCAGGCCCCGACCCGCCATGCTCTGGATTGGAGCAGCGCGGAGTTTTATAACGAAGTTGCATTAAACCAAGAACTCGAGCGCGTGTATGACATTTGTCACGGCTGCCGGCGCTGCGTGAGCTTGTGCAATGCGTTTCCGACACTGTTCGATTTGATCGACGCTTCTCCGACGCTCGAGCTCGACGGGGTGAAAAAAACCGATTACATGAAGGTCGTGGACCAGTGTTATTTATGCGATCTGTGCTACATGACCAAATGCCCCTATGTGCCGCCGCATGTATGGAATGTGGATTTCCCGCATTTAATGCTGCGCGCCAAGGCGGTGAATTTTAAGAAGGGCGCCACCCGCGTGCGCGACAAAATATTGTCAAGCACCGACACGGTGGGAAAACTGGCCGGTATTCCGGTGGTCGTGCAGGCGGTGAATGCCGCCAATAAAAGCCCGGCATTGCGCAAAGTCACCTCGGCCGTGCTGGGTGTGCATCCCGATGCGATCCTGCCCGAATATCACAGCGACACCTTGCGTAAACGCATAACGCGCCGGGTTGCGCCCGTGCTCACGCCTGAAGCGGCGGGACTGACTCGCGGCAAGGTTGCCTTGTTCGCCACCTGTTACGGCAACTACAACGAGCCACACCTGGGCGAAGATCTGATCGCCGTGTTTGAACACAACGGGATACCCGTGACACTGGTGAGCAAAGAACAGTGCTGCGGCATGCCCAAGCTGGAACTGGGCGATCTCGATGCGGTGAAACGCGCCAGGGACGTCAACATTCCGATGCTGGCCGATATGGTCGACGCCGGTTACGACATCATCGCCCCGGTGCCGTCCTGCGTGCTGATGTTCAAGCAGGAATTACCGTTGATGTTTCCGAACGACCCGCAGATATTAAAAGTCAAGAAGGCGATCTTCGATCCCTTTGAATACTTGATGTCGAGGCACAAGCACGGCAAGTTGAAAACCGATTTCAAAACTCCATTGGGTAAAATTTCCTACCACGCCGCGTGTCATTTGCGCGTGCAGAACATGGGATATAAAACCCGCGAGGTGCTGCAATTGGTGCCGGGCACGCACATCGAAACCATCGAGCGTTGCTCCGGCCATAATGGTACCTATGCGGTAAAACAGGAGTTCCACGCCATTTCCATGAAAATCGGCAAGCCCGTGATGCAGCGCGTGCAACAGACGGTGCCGGATCATTACAGCAGCGATTGTCCGATGGCCGGGCACCAGATCGAGAATGGCTTGAAGAATGGCAAGACTCCCGAGCATCCGCTGACCTTATTACGCTTGGCCTATGGAATTAAATAAGGAGATGACCATGAAACCTTTGACTCGCGACGATTTATACAGCCTCGAGAAATATGCGCAACTGCGTTCGCAGATGCGGGCCGAGGTGTTGGAACACAAGAAAAGCCGTGTGGTTGCGATTGGTCCGAATGCGATCCTGTATTTCGAAGACCGAATGACCATGCACTACCAGATTCAGGAAATGCTGCGTGTGGAGCGCGTGTTTGAAGTGGAAGGCATCGATGACGAGCTCAATGCTTACAATCCGATGATTCCCGACGGCAACAACCTCAAAGCCACTTTCATGCTGGAATACCCTGATGAAAATGAACGCCGTGTGGCGCTGGCGCGTTTAAAAGGGATCGAAGCCCGTGTCTGGATCCAGGTGCAGGGTTTTGACAAAATATGGGCGGTGGCCGACGAAGATATCGAGCGTGCGAATGAAGAAAAAACTTCCTCGGTACACTTCATGCGCTTCGAGTTTGATTCCGCGATGATTACCGCGTTGAAGTCGGGCGCGGTGCTTGCAATGGGCATCGATCATGCCGCTTATCGCTACACTGTGGATCCGGTTGCAGCCCAGGTATGCGCCTCGCTGGTGCAAGATTTTTCCTGATCAGAGTAGTGCTTATGGAGTGTTTTCGGGCGCCTGCGGGCGCCCAAATTTTTATCTCCAGGGATGGAGTGTATGCCGCGAGAGCGGTCACTACGGCCATCCATGGCCTCACGCGGGCCGCTCATGCGCATCCTGCGCTCGCGGCATTGGCACATCCATGTGCGGCACATTCGCACATCCATGTGCATCACAGGATGCGCGCAGCGGCGAATTGCGTTGATCATGCTTGCGCTTGTGTGCACAATCTTTCGCGCTAACCACTACAGAAGTCATAAACAGCTATGAGCAAAACCTACGACGCGGCGGCCATTGAAGTGCTGGTTGGTCTGGAACCGGTGCGCAAGCGCCCGGGCATGTATACGCAGACCGAACGGCCTAATCATCTGGCGCAGGAAGTCATCGACAACAGTGTGGACGAGGCCATGGCCGGTCATGCGAAGCACATCGATGTGGTGTTGTTCAAAGACAACTCGCTGCAAGTCGCCGACGACGGGCGCGGCATGCCGGTGGACCTGCATCCGGTCGAAAAAATTTCGGGGGTGGAAGTCATCCTCACGCGCTTGCATGCGGGCGGCAAATTTTCCAATTCCAATTATCAATTCTCCGGTGGTTTGCACGGCGTGGGCGTCTCGGTGGTCAATGCGTTGTCAAAACGCCTGGAAGTGTGGATCAAGCGCAACGGCCAGGAATACAACATGGTGTTTGCCGGCGGCGATAAAAAATCCGAACTTAAAGTCACCGGCGAAGTGGGGAAACGCAACACCGGCACCACCTTGCGTTTTTGGCCGGATGCAAAGTATTTCGACTCGCCGAAATTCGCCGCGCCGAAGTTAAAACACGTATTGCGTGCCAAAGCGGTATTGTGTCCCGGGTTGAAAGTGTCGTTTCTTGACGAAAATACCGGCGAGAAAGATGAATGGTTTTATGAATATGGTTTGAAAGACTATTTGCTCAGTGAATTGCAAAACATCCCCGTACTGCCGGATGAACCGTTCGTAGGAAATTTCGCGGCGGCCAATGAAGCGGTCGATTGGGCGCTGGTATGGCTGCCGGAAGGCGGCGAGCTGATTACCGAGAGTTATGTGAATCTGATTCCGACCACGCAAGGCGGGACGCACGTCAACGGCTTGCGCACCGGTTTGACCGAAGCGTTACGCGAGTTCTGCGAGACGCGTAATCTGTTGCCGCGCGGCATCAAGCTGGCACCCGAAGACGTCTGGGACAAGGTCAGTTATGTGCTGTCGATCAAAATGAGCGACCCGCAATTTTCAGGGCAGACCAAGGAACGCCTCACCTCGCGCGAGAGCGCCGCCTTTGTCTCGGGCGTTGTGAAGGATACGCTGGGCATTTGGTTGAATCAGCACCTCGACCAGGGAGAACGCATCGCGGAACTTGCGATCAACAGCGCGCAAACCCGTCTGCGTGCGGAAAAGAAAGTCATCCGCAAAAAAGTCACGAGCGGACCCGCCTTGCCGGGCAAGCTGGCGGATTGCTCGTCGCAGGATTTGAAGCGTACCGAATTATTTCTGGTGGAAGGCGATTCCGCCGGCGGTTCGGCCAAGCAGGCGCGTGACCGCGAGTTTCAGGCCATCATGCCGTTGCGCGGAAAAATCCTCAACACCTGGGAAGTCGATGCCAATGAAGTTCTGGGTTCGCAGGAAGTGCACGACATTTCCGTGGCGGTGGGCGTGGACCCCGGCTCGGACGATTTAAAAGGGCTGCGCTACGGCAAGATATGCATTCTTGCCGACGCGGATTCCGATGGGATGCACATCGCGACATTATTGTGCGCGCTGTTCGTGCGGCATTTTCGTCCCATGGTGGCGGCAGGACACGTGTTTGTCGCCATGCCGCCGTTGTACCGCATCGATGTGGGCAATCACATTTTTTACGCGCTCGACGATGCCGAGAAACAAGGTGTGCTGGATCGCATCGCGGCGGAAAAACTGCGCGGTAAAGTGAATGTGTTGCGATTTAAAGGTCTGGGTGAAATGAACCCGCTGCAATTGCGTGAAACCACCATCTCGCCCGACACGCGCCGCCTGGTGCAACTCACCATCGAACCGGGCGACGACACCAATCAGTTGATGGACATGCTGCTGGGTAAAAAACGCGCGGCTGACCGCAAGGCGTGGCTGGAACAAAAAGGCGATCTGGCGACTGTTTAGGAAACCCCCTAGATCACTTTTGATTGGCTCGAATTATTTATCGGGCGACAATGCAAGTGCCAGTTGTTGTAGTTCAGCGGGTTCCAGCGCGCGGTATTGGCCCTTGGGCAAGGCTCCCAGTTGTAGCGGACCGATCGCCACGCGAATTAAACGCAAGACTTCAATGCCGTGGGCCGCGAGCATGCGGCGAATGTGGCGGTTTTTACCTTCGGTGAGAGTGATTTCCAGCCATGCGTTTTTGCCGCCGCGGCGCAGTTCGCTTACGGCGGCCACCGCCAGCCGTTCATCAGCGCAAATCACACCCTGCTGCAAGACCGCTAGTAACTCGGGGCTGGGTAGGCAATCGATCTGGACATGATAACGCTTGGTAAGATGGCGGGCGGGGTCCAGAAGGGTTGCCGACCAGGCCGTGTCGTTGCTGAACAGCAATAATCCTTCGCTGGCTTTATCGAGGCGGCCGACGGGCGCCAGTTGTCCGCGCAAGGCGGGCGGCAGGCATTCATACACCGTCGCACGGTTCTGTTCATCGCGGGTGGTGGTGATCAGTCCGCGCGGTTTGTTTAACGCGTAATACAGCTTGGCCGCCGCCGACACGGCGTCGCCGTCTAGGGTGATGTGCGCCTGTTCCCGGACATTGAATTCAGGATCGGTGATGACTGTTCCATCCACCGCTACACGCCCGGCTTGAATCCAGCGCGCCGCTGTAGCGCGCGAGGCTGTGCCAAGTTTTGACAGAATGCGCGCAAGTGCGCGCGAGGGTCTAGCGAGCATGCCTCGGCTTTGCAGGATCAATCGTGGGAGACATGCCGGCGCGCGAGCAGCGTGTAGGCGGTAGGCACCACAAACAGCGTCAGCAAGGTGCCCAGCGCCAATCCACCCACCACCACCCAGCCGATTTGCGAACGGCTTTCGGCGCCGGCGCCGGTGGCCAAGGCAAGCGGGATCGCCGCGAAGATCATGGTCAAGGTCGTCATGACAATCGGACGCAGACGCAAGCCTGCGGATTCGACCACGGCGTCAAGTTTACTCTTGCCTTGTTGTTGCAGTTGATTGGCGAATTCGACGATTAAAATGCCGTTCTTGGTGATGAGCCCGACCAGCATCACCATGCCGATCTGGCTGTAAACATTGAGCGTGCCGTTGGAAAGATAAAGCGACAACAACGCACCCGAGATCGCCAGCGGCACCGTTAGCATAATGATGAACGGGTCGACGAAACTTTCGAATTGCGCCGCCAATACCAGGTAGATGAATGCGAGCGCGAGCAGAAACGAGATGTACAGCGTCGAGCCGGATTCCTTGAATTCGCGCGAGCTGCCGTCGAATTGCACACGCGAGCTGGGAATGACTTCTTTCGCGGCGTTCTCCAAAAATTGTAAAGACTCGCCCAAACTGTAGCCGGGACCAATGTTGGCGCTCAACGTGGCGGAGCGCAGCCGGTTGAAGTGGTTCAGTTCTTTGGGCGTTACGGTTTCTTGAATACTGACCAGATTCGAAAGTTGCACGAGCTGATTGTTGGCGCCGCGCACGTAAATCGAGGTGAGGTCGTCGGGCGTCATGCGGTCCTTGTCTTCGAGCTGCACAATCACGTCATATTGTTCGCCGTCTTTTTTGAAACGGGTAATTTGACGTCCACCCAGCAGTGTTTCCAGCGTACGGCCGATGTCTTCGATTTGCACACCGACATCGGCGGCCTTGTCGCGGTCGAGCGATACGCGCAGTTGCGGTTTGTTCAAACGCAAGTCGGTATCGAGATTGGCGAGCCCCGGGAAGCTGCGCGCTTTGTCCATGATTTTGCCGACGATGCCTTGCAGCTCGTTGTAGTTGTTGCCTTGCACCACAATCTGCACGGGCGGATTACGGAAGCTTTGGCCCAGTGACGGCGGATTGATCGGGAAGGCCATCACGCCGGGCAAACTGAATAATTTCGGCGCGAGTTCTCCGGCGATTTCCTGTTGTTTGCGTTTGCGTTCGTCCCACGGTTTAAGGCTGACGAACGACAGTGCCAAGGTCACCGGATTGGGGCGTTCAAGTCCTGGCGCCACCACCATGAAGTAAGTATTGATCTCGGGAATCTGGCTGTAGAAATTTTCCACCTTGCGCGCGTAGCCGTCGGTGTAGGCCATGGTCGCGCCTTCGGGCGCCAACATCAGGCCGATGAGAATGCCGCGATCTTCCACCGGCGAGAGTTCCGACTTCAAATTAATGAACAGGAAATAACTACCCACCGCGGCGGCGGCCCCCAATAACAACACCAGCCAGCGCACTTTGAGCGAATGCACCAGCGCGCGCTGGTAGCCGTTGCGCGCACCATTGATCCAGGCCTCGGTGATGTTGAACAGCGCGCCGTGTTTGGGGGTGTGTCGCAGGATTTTCGAGCACATCATTGGCGTGAGTGTGAGCGCGACGAATCCCGAGATCACCACCGCGCCGGCGAGAGTCCACGCGAATTCGGTAAACAAGCGCCCGGTATTGCCGGTCATTAAACCCAACGGTAAAAACACCGCCGCCAGCGTGGAAGACATGGCGATCACCGCGAAGGCGATTTCTTTGCTGCCTTCGAACGCGGCCTGCAACGGTTTTTTGCCTTCTTCGATGCGCCGGTAAATGTTTTCCAGCATCACGATGGCATCGTCCACCACCAGACCGATAGCCAGCACCAAGGCCAGCAGGGTGAGGATGTTGATGGAATAACCCAGCAGGCGCATGACCATGAACGCGCCGATCAGCGAGACCGGAATGGTGACGAACGGAATCAAGGTCGCGCGCCACGAACGCAGGAAAAAGAAAATCACTAAAATGACAAGCCCAAGCGCCTCGGCGATGGTCTTGTAAACCGAGTTAATGGATTTTTCGACGAATACGGAAGCGTCGAAGGCCACGCGCAGTTTCATGCCTTCGGGAAGCGAGGCTTCGATGCCCGGCAATTCCTTTTTCACCGCTTGCGCTACCGAAAGCGTATTGGCAGTCGATTGCTTCACAACGCCTAAACCGACCGCCGGCTTACCGTTCACACGTACGGCGTTGCGTTCGTCGGCGGCGCCGATTTCGACATGCCCGATGTCTTTGAAGCGCACCGGGTAGCCATTCACCTCGCGAATAAACAGGCGGTTGAATTCTTCGGGGGTACGCAGATCGGTTTGCGCCAGCACACTGAATTCGCGCTGTTCGCTTTCGATGCGGCCGGAGGGGATTTCCAGGTTTTGTTTTTTGAGTGCGTCTTCGACGTCTTTGGCGGTGATACCGTAAGCGGCGAGGCGTTCGCGGTCCAGCCACATGCGCATGGCATAACGGCGTTCGCCGCCGATGATGACCGAGGCGACGCCGGGCAGGGACTGCAAGCGGTCTTTGACGAAGCGGGATGCGAAGTCGGTAATTTCCAATGCGTCGTGCTTTTCACTGGAAAATGCGATCCAGATAATGGCTTGCGCATCGGCTTCAATTTTGGCGACCACGGGTTCTTTTACATCTTCGGGCAAGACTCCGCGGGTGCGCGCAACCCGATCGCGCACGTCGTTGGCGCTGGCGTCGGTATCGCGTTCCAGCGTGAATTCGATGGTGATCTGACTGACTTCCTCGCGATTGACGGATTTGAGCGTGCGAATGCCTTCGATACCGGAGAGCGCGTCTTCGAGCGGTTTAGTCACCTGGCTTTCGACGATTTCCGCGCTTGCGCCGGGATACACAGTACGCACCGAAACCACCGGCGTATCGATGTTGGGATATTCACGCACCGAAAGGCGCTGATACGAGATGACGCCCAGCAAGACCAGCATCAGACTCATCACCGTCGCGAAGACGGGACGTTTTATGGAAACGTCCGAAAGAATCATGGCTTGCTGCCCGGTTGTGTGGCGGCGGGGGCAGGCGCAGCGCTTTTATTGTCAAGCTCAGCGACCGGCATGCCGTCGCGGAGTTTCATTTGTCCCGCGATGATGACGTGGTCGCCCGCGTTCACGCCGGTTTTAATTTCCACCTTGCCATCCATGCGGCGGCCGGGTTCCACCCGTGTTTGCACCGCTTTGCCGTCGACCACCCGATAAATGAACTGGTCGCCGCCGAACGGCACCAGGGCTTGCTCGGGGACCACCAGGGCATTGGAACGGGTGACGAGAATCAGCGCGACGCGCGCGAACATGCCGGGGCGCAAATTCTTTTTCGCGTTGGGAATGCGTCCGCGCAATAGCATGGTGCGTGTTTGGGTGTCCATGCGGGTGTCGATGACATAGACCGTGCCGTTGAATATTTCGCCGGGGTAGGCATCGACGCGCAGCGTGATGTGCTGACCGGGTTTCACCTGGCGCGAATAGGTTTCAGGAATGCGGAATTCGACTTTGATGGGATCGATATCTTCGAGCATGACCAGATCTTCACCGGGCTTGACATAAGCGCCGGGGCTCACGCTGCGCACACCCAAAACCCCGTTGAAGGGCGCTCGAATCGAGGTTTTTTCCAGACGCGACTGATCGACGTCGCGTTTGGCGCGCGACTCTTCCAGTTTCGCGGAAGTGTCATCGTATTCCTGCTGGCTCAGCAGCGATTTCTCACGCAGACCTTTGGCGCGATTAAAATTCGTTTCGTTCGACTTCATGTTGGCGGAACTTTGCGCGAGCTGGGCTTGATACTCGGAGGCGTCAAGGCTAAACAATAAATCGCCGGCATGGACGGTCTGGCCTTCCTGGAAATTAATGGTCGCGATCCGGCCCGCGATTTCAGAGCGTATGACGACCGATTCGTTCGATTGCAATGAGCCGACCGCGGTGACTTCATCATTCACGGGTGCGATGACCGCCGGAACCGCCTCGACCGACATGGGGCGGGCGGCGGGGGCAGCCGCGCCGGCCGCCGGAGCGCCGGTTTTGGCCGGCGGCTCGGCGGCGAAACTTGCCAGTGAATAACAAGACAGTGCCAGCGCAACACAGGAAAGTATTCTTGTTAACTTCATCATGAGGGGGTCGTCCGGGTCGTAAAGAATTTAGGCTCGCATTATATCAAGTACGCTGATATTTGATTTACTCGGTGAGATCGCGCAAATAACGAAACAACGCGCGCGCGGATTTCGGTGCTTCGCCGCGAATTTGTTCCGTCTGTGCTTTGCGGGCGAGCGTGCGCAGCCTGGCGCGATCAGCTTGCGGATAGGTTTCCATAAAAATGGAGATTGCCGTATCGCCTTCGGCGAGCAAGCGATCGCGCCAGCGTTCAAGTTCGCGAAACCGCGCTGTGGAAGTGTGGCCGTGTTCTTTAATGGCGTCCAATGCAGCCTGAATCGGTCCGGCATCGACATGACGCATGAGTTTTCCGATGTACTGTTTTTGCCGCCGCAGTGCCCCATGCGCATTCATCTTCAGCGCTTCTTCGATCGCATTGCGCACATCATCCTGCAAAGGAATCTGCTCCAACTGACTGGAGTTCAGTTTTAGTAATTCCTCGCCGAGATCTTGCAGCGCGGTGACCTCCCGCTTGCGCTGCGATTTGCTGTTTTCATCGGGCGGCTGGTCAGGAGGATTGATCATGAAAGTATTAACATTGGAAAAGTTCGCGGCGAGTGGATAAATCAAGCCGGTAATGTACCTTTGTGTGATGCGTGGATGCAATCAATGTCATTACCTCCATAAGATTGGAGGCAAATGACTGTGCGGCGAGGATGGTTAATCCCCGCCGGGGAGAATGTTAACGGGGATGTGGTTAGACCGGAGCGTGGGATTTTCCGGTTATTGAAACCTAGCTGACTTGATCGCTTTTAAGCTGAGTGTATTCAAGCCATTTTTTGATGCGATTGGCATCGCCTACGCGTGTCATTTTGCCCTGGCCGTCGAGCAAGATAATGATTAAGTTGCGCGTGGATATTTGTGCCTGCATAACCAGGCAATGTCCCGCTTCACGAATGAAACCGGTTTTGCTCAAACCGATGTCCCAATCTTTGTTGCTGACCAAGGCATTGGTATTGCGATATTGAGTGGGACGGTAATTATCGGTTTCGACAATGTAGGAGGATGTTGTCGAGACCTGGCGTATAACATCGTAGCCATAGGCTGCGCCAACCATGCGCGCCAGATCCGAAGCCGTGGAGGTATTGCGTTGATCCAGGCCGGAAGCGTCGGCAAATGTTGAATTGTCCATACCGATCATCTTGGCCTTGGCATTCATGGCCTCGACAAAGGCGGGGGTGCCGCCCGGGTAATTGCGTGCGAGCGCCGCGGCCGCGCGATTTTCAGACGACATCAGGGCCAATTGCAGCAATTCAAAACGTGTCAAGACCGAGCCTACAGTCAGGCGCGAGGTCGAAAACTTGATGTGATCAACATCGTCATCTGTGACGCTGATTTTTTCGTCGAGCGGCTGCTGGGTATCCAGCACGACCATGGCGGTCATCAGTTTGGTGATGGAGGCGATGGGCTGACGTGTGCCGATGTTCTTGGCGTAAAGCATCGCACCATCGGCTTGATCGATCACCAGTGCAGAGGCGGAGGCGAGGCGTAATTTACCTATTTGCTTGCTTTGCAAGGTCTCGTGTTTCGGGCGACGGTAAATGGGACGAGTGCGCTCGCGAGCGCTATAACTCGGGCGATGGCTGCGCTGAGTGTAACTTTGTTTTAACGGTGCAGCGCCTGCGGGGTCGTCAACCGTCAGCGCAAAAGAGCCTGAACTTAAAAACAGGCACACCAGCATGATAGAAATTCGGCGCATCTTTGGTATTTACCTTCAAGTTATAGGTTCAGTAACAAGAGCTCATTAAGTAGTTCTGTAAGCACCGCATTAAAGTGTATGTAAACTAATACTTTTTATAGCCCAATGCAATTAACGCAGGCCACTATCTTAGCCGCTGCTCCCTGTATCGGAACCTCCCGGGAATTCTGTAAGTATTGCTGAGCAATTTTTGGTTACCTGTATCCCAAGTCCGGTCAATGGGAGGCATGCGTCACAGACTGTGTAATGTAACCACCACTCGGGTTCCACCGTCTGGATTACGACTGATGAGCAGGGTGCCGTTATACAGTTTGACAATATCGCGGACGACGGCAAGTCCGATGCCGTGCCCCGCGGTGGAAGGATCGGCACGCACACCGCGATCCATGACACGGTCGATCATGTCGGCGGGAATTCCCGGTCCATCATCGTCGATGACAAGATTCAAAATCTTATTTGTTGTTTGCAACGACATCGTGGCATGTAACTGCACGCGCCGCGTACTCCACTTGAAAGCATTATCGAGCAGGTTGCCAAGCAATTCCATAAGGTCGCCGGCGTCGCCATGGAAGATAACGTCGCTTGCGATATTGACGGTGCATTGCACGTTTTTTTCAGCGTACACTTTTTTTAAGCTGGCGATGATCTTGCTCGCAATAGGCTCGATGGCCGTCGGTGCGGTAAGTGCCCCGCTACCCGAGGCCGCGGCTTTCTGTAATTGGTAGGAAACAATACTTGACATATATTCCACCTGTTCGCGCAAGGTATCCGTGGATTCGCCGAGGCCGGATTTTCCTTCGCTAATACCGCGTAACACGGCCAACGGGGTATTCAGGCTGTGAGCCAGATCGCCCAAGGTATTGCGATAGCGTTCGATATGTTCCTGGCGGTTGCGTATCAAGGTGTTGATATTTTCCGTGAGCGCATGCAATTCACGCGGGTAATGACCGCCCAGCGATATGCGCTGTCCTTTTTCGATCGCGCGCAGTTCGTTCGCCACCCGCGTCAGCGGCGTCAATCCCCAGCGTAAAATAATGCTTTGCACGGCCACCAACAGCGTCGTCACACCGCCCAGCCAGATCCATAGATTGCGCTGAAAGCGCGCGATGCGGCGCGTGAAATCACGCAGGTCGGTCGCTACGCTGACGGTAAAAATGTTTTGCTTGGCACTGCTGCCTTGCAAGGCCACGCCCAAGCTGAAGGCAAACACGGCCTGGCCGTCGCTGGTTTGCAATTGTTCAAAACGCCGCTCTGCGCTGGATAAATGCTGGGCGAACGGAATAGTGATACGGGCCAGCGATGCCGATTCCCATGACTGACCGGTTTCATTGCCGGTAATTTGCGCATAGATAGTCGAATGACTCGCAAAAAACCGCGTGTCGGGGAGGAGGAAGGACATACTTAAAACGCCGTTGTCGTCCAGCTCGGAGGCGGCGATTAATACATAAGCGTCGCTTTGTAAGCGGTCTTGCAAGGCGGTTTGGAGGTCAAGGTAATAAATGGATTGCAGAGTCCAGCCGGTAATGCCGAAAAAACACACCATCACAATCACCGCGGCGGCGATTACCCGGGTATGCAGCGATAATGTCACGCCATGGTGCCTTGTTTTCTGAAGCGGTAACCCTGACCGCGCAAGGTCTCGATGGGTTGGTCGCGATTTTCCGGATCGAGTTTGCGGCGCAGGCGGCCGATGAAGACTTCGATGACATTGCTGTCGCGTTCGTAGTCCTGTTCGTACAAATGCTCGGTCAATTGAGTTTTTGAAATCACCTCGCCCGCATGCAGCATCAGATACTCCAATGCTTTATATTCAAAAGCGGTCAATTCGATGGGAGTATCGTTCACCCGCACTTCATGCGAAGTCAGATTCAGGGAAACATCTCCATGCCGCAGTACCGATTGCGCCTGGCCGCCGGCGCGGCGCAAGAGCGCGCGCAAGCGTGCGCACAGTTCTTCGATATGAAAGGGTTTGGTGATGTAATCGTCGGCGCCGGATTCAAGTCCCGCGACCTTGTCCTGCCAGCGGTTGCGCGCGGTCAAAATGAGCACCGGAAATTTCTTGTTCGCGTTACGCAGATTCTCGATTACGGTAATGCCGGACATGTCCGGTAAACCTAAATCGATGATGGCCGCGTCGAAGTCAAACTCCCGTCCCAGAAACAAACCGTTGGTGCCATTCGCGGCGGTATCGACGGCATATCCGTCGCTGCGCAAGCGGGCGGCGATCTGATTGAGCAGATGATGTTCGTCTTCGATGACCAGGATGCGCATACCTTCCATGATAGTTCATCGAAATTGAATTAGGGTAACGACGGCGATGCCGCCGTTACCTTGCTGCGTGATGTTTACTTCTGATCGGCAATCGATAATACAAACGTAACCAGGGTTTCGATGTCGGCATCCGATACGCGGGGCGAGTAAGGAGGCATGGGCACTTCGCCCCAAACACCTTTACCGCCGGTTTTGACTTTGCTGACCAGCTTGGCTTTCATTTCGGTGTTGCCTTTATACTTTTCAGACACATCTTTCCAGGCCGGGCCAACCACTTTCTTTTCCACACTGTGGCAAGCCAGACAACCGCTTTTTTTGGCCAGTTCCAGGGCGGCAGCGGAGTCCACAGCCCAGCCATTGGTCGAAACCAGGGCAAGAGTGGCAGCGCCGGCGAACAGTGCAAGAGTAGTACGCATATGAATCTCCAAAGGTTGGGCAAGCATTCTGTAGATAAGGGTTAAACTTCCCCGGCTAACTATTGCAAATGCGTTACCAGGTTGGGTTCAATGTAACGCGGCAGCACTGAACGACACCTGAACCAAACGACACGGACACTCCGCTATGTGTTGCAGGTGTACCAAAAACGCGCAAAGAGGCCGGATTTATGGAACAAGGCGGTTGTTCGAGTGAAAACAGCGAAGCCTATGCATTGCGAGTCATGGGCGATTCAATGCTGCCGGAGTTTTCGGACGGGCAAATCGTTATTGTCGATCCGGCTTATCCGTTAAGCTCGGGCGCCTTTGTGGTCGTCGATTACGGCGGGGAGGTGATTCTTGGCCGGTACGAAGTTGAAGACGGGCTGAAGCGCATCGTATTTCTTAATGCGGATTATGCCCCGCTGACGCTCGTACCTCCGTACCAGATCAAAGGCGTGGTCACTCAGCGTGCCGGACGGCGGCGCAGCGAACGCAAACACTATTCGCCCTGATTTTCAGCCCGGGGGCCAGCTCAATGCCCGTCCGCCCAGGACGTGCAAATGAATGTGAAAAACCGATTGTCCGGCATCCGCATTACAATTCATCACGGTGCGATAACCGCTTTGCGCGATGCCCTCCTGCAACGCGACTGTTTTGGCGGCGAGCAGCATTTCGCCCGCCAGTTGCGCATCTTCCGGATTTAGATCATTAATAGTTGAGATGTGACGCTTTGGAATCACCAGCACATGGGTCGGCGCATGCGGATAAATATCCCGGAAGGCCAGAATGTTCGAACTTTCAAATACCGTGGTTGATTTAATGGTGCCTGCTACCATTTTGCAGAATAAACATTCGCTCATTCGCAGCTTCCTTTTGCGCAGGGGTATAAAACAAAACGCCCCATTGTTTCGCAACGGGGCATAAGTTTCCAGCCAAACAGATCGCGAAAGAATCAGCCAGGGTATTTCGAATTGATCTCGGATTCGGCATCGAGCCAATCCTGCATTTCATTTCCACCGTTAAATCCGCGCCGTTCCGCACGAAAATAAGCCGCTTCTTCAATCATGCGCAGGCGCTCCTCGCGTGAAATATTCGCAGTCAGTTTCGACAATGAGGAACGGGTATTGGCATTTCCCGTGGCACGCGCAGGCGCGGAATCCGTGGATTTGGCTTTTTTCTCGGCGTTCTTGCCCGTGCTGTGCTTACCTTGCGGCAGGTTCTGCGCGGACCCTTGCGAGGGTGTTGAATGATCCATTGTATGACCCATCTTAAACCTCCAAAAATTGATAGATTTGATATTGCTCTGTTGTTATAAATTTACGCCGCAAATGCCGCGATATTCGGTTACAAGCCGTACATACGATCCAGAAGAAACAATGTCAACGTTAAAGTCCGGCAGGCCAACCGGGTTACGAAAAAAGTATAGGTGAATATTTAAAATTTGCGCCGCGCCTGCTGTAACGTCCAGATGTCACAGAGTATTTAGTCAAGTTAAGGCGTCACATGAATTTTTGTCCGCCGTTTTTACTTTTGCAAAACATAAAAGACTTTTGGGGGAAGCCGCGCTGTTACGGTGCAATGCGCACTATACTTAAGTAAGTAGCTGAAAAAGATTACATCCGGATCCAATAGGAGCCTGAACATGAACAACCAAGACGAGAACGTGCGCGAACTGCTGGCGGCACTGGAGAGCGATCCGCGCATCGATCTGCATACCTATCCCATCAATGTGATTGAACAGGATGATCGCCTGGTGATGGAAGGCACGGTCGCCAATATCGCGGCTAAAAAATTGACCTTGCGTATTGCCCAGCGGGTGTGCGGCGCATGCCCGGTGCTGGATCGCTTGCACGTGGCGGCGGCGCGCATGGACGATGGACAGTTGCGTACCGAAGTGATCGATATTTTTTTAGGCGAACCGGTCTTTACCGAATACGGAATGCGCATTAAACATGGAAACGAGTTTGAAACCTGGCGGGTTTCGAAATCCGAGCTGGGCGAGATAATCGATATTGAAGTCAGCGGCGGTGTCGTGACCTTGTCGGGGCGGGTGGGTAGCTTGACACATCGCCGCCTGGCAGAAGTACTGGCCTGGTGGACCGCCGGTTGTGAGCTCGTCGAGAATCGTTTGCGCGTCGTCCCGCCCGAACAGGAGAATGACGGCGAACTGACGGATGCGGTGCGCATCGTTCTGGAAAAAGATCCGCTGGTGCAGTCCGGGCAGATTTCAATCGATGTACAGCACGGCGAGGTCACTCTTAACGGTTACGTCGCCAGCGAAGAAGAACGGCGTCTCGCGGTACTCGATGCGTGGTACGTGCCAGGTGTGCGCGAGGTTGTCGATCACATTCAAGCGCGGCATTAATAGCGTGTTTTACTGGGCGGGCTACAGCTCGCCTTCCCAGGGTTCTTCTTGGGATGGATCCTCTTCAAGTTCGTCTTCGTCTTCTTCTTCGTCCGACAACGCAACACGTCGTGCGCGTTTCGTTTCACGGCCGGCTTCAGACCAGTCTTCGTCCGCCATTGCGGTTTCGGTGTAACCCAGATCATCCTTCTGCACTTCATCGACCGGTCCAGTCCAGTCTTCGGGTGCCTCGCTGACCACGATGTCCATTTCGTACCATGCATCCAGGTCGATCTCGTCCAGATCGCCATCGAAGTATTGAATGCCGATCGCACCGTTGTCTTCGTCCAGCGACACGACCTCGAATTTCTGGCCTTTATCCGTATGCTCGTACCAGTTGCCGACAATTGGATCCGACTCGGTGGGCATGGCTGATTCTCCTGTATGTGCATCGGCGCTCTCCCGGTCTGAGTTCACAAGGCCGTGTCGCCGCAGTCTGAAAAATCAGTGTAGAACAGGATTCGCCAATTCCTAGTTGGCTATCGCACTTTCCTGGTGAAACACCGTAAATCAAGGCATTAGCCACGTTCCTAAGCGCTTCTTAAGGGGGCGTTTTTGGTTTGGTTCGGCCGCGTACAGACTCTCTGACCCTCCCTTGCCATTGTTCAACTGTTTCATCAAATCGTAATTTCAACAGCACAGGATATGAATGTCGCAATGAACACCAATGAATCGGCGCGTAGCAAAAATGCCAGTCGTTTCGAATCACAAAGTAGTTGGTGGCGGTCAGTGCATCGCACACAGGGTATTTACATTCAACTCGCCCGGATCGCATGAGCAGGCTGTCCGGAACACTAAAACCAGGAAGCGAATTTTAGAGTCAATAACCGACCCGGATTCGTCCCATCTCAACTTAAACTAAGGAAATCATCTTTATGGCCACAGCAAACAATCCTGAACGTAGCAGGACAGCAGGCGCTCCTGTCCAGGGCGGTACCGAAGCAGAGAAACAATTCGCGCAGAAAACCCGCAATGCATCTGAAAACCCCGCGCATAACGAAGAAGAGTTCGGGGCCGAGGAAGGCGATATTTTTTACGATGACGATTTTATGGACGACGATGACGGCGAGCAGCCGGGGATCCGAGAGTTGATCGAGCAGCTCGAGGCCATGCGTCCGGATGACGATTTATACGACACCATCACACGCAATGAGCAAACCTATCAGCGCCATGAGAGAGACGAAGAATACGAGTTGTATCCCTTGGTCAAAAAGCCTAAAACCGGCACCACGGCGCTGGGGGAAAAATTGCTTCAACGCAAGATTGCGATGATGGCGGAGTTGGCCTTGGCCGATGAGCTTGAAGAAAGCAGTGCATCCACAAATTCCAAAAAGAAATCCAAGCGGGGTTTTGTCAGGGTGCTTCCTTGAGCGCGGTGCTTACCGGCATCAGCGGTTATTGAGGGGTCTCGTCAAGTATTTCACGTGTTGCAAAGGCGGGTGATGAGAAATGAGTGTCAGCGAACTCAAGGAGTTTTTATAAATGCCAAAAGCAAAAAATAAATCCGCCGCCGTAAACCGCACGGGTCTGGTTGCGCCGCTGGGCGGCGAATCCCGCTCGGCGCAGGCGGCCTCCGCACAAGCCCAGGAGCCGGGTGAAACGCTGACCACCAACCAGGGTGTGACCGTCAGTGATAATCAGAACTCCCTGCGCGCCGGCAGTCGAGGCCCGACGTTACTTGAAGATCACATCCTGCGTGAAAAAATCATGCACTTCGATCATGAGCGCATTCCCGAGCGTGTGGTGCATGCGCGCGGCGCAGGCGCCCATGGCGTTTTTGAAGTGTATGCGTCGATGCATAAATTCACCAAAGCCGGATTTCTGCAAAATCCCAAGCTAAAAACGCCGGTCTTCGTGCGTTTTTCTACTGTGGCTGGTTTTCGCGGTTCATCCGATACCGCACGCGACGTGCGCGGTTTCGCAGTCAGGTTCTATACCGAAGAAGGTAATTTCGATTTGGTCGGAAATAATATGCCGGTGTTCTTTATCCAGGATGCCATCAAATTTCCCGACTTGATTCATGCCGTCAAACCCGAACCGCACCATGAAATTCCCCAGGCTTCGTCTGCGCACGACACCTTGTGGGATTTTGTTTCGATGGTGCCGGAAACCACGCACATGCTGATGTGGTTGATGTCGGATCGCGCGATTCCACGCAGCTTCCAAATGATGGAAGGATTCGGCGTGCATACGTTCCGTTTCATCAATGCGGCCGGTAAGTCGAGCTTCGTCAAGTTCCACTGGAAACCGCTGCTGGGCGTGCATTCATTGGTGTGGGATGAAGCGGTAAAACTGGGCGGAAAGGATCCCGATTTTAATCGCCGTGATTTATGGGAGGCCATCCAGCAGGGCCAGTTTCCGGAATGGGAATTGGGCGTGCAAATCGTCGCGGAGGAAGATGAAAATAAATTCGGTTTTGACTTGCTCGATGCGACTAAATTAATTCCTGAATCGCTGGTGCCGGTGCAGATCATCGGCAAGCTGACTTTAAATCGCAATCCGGATAATTACTTCGCCGAAACCGAGCAAATTGCTTATCATCCCGGCAATCTCGTGCCCGGTATTGACTTTAGTAACGATCCCTTGTTGCAGGGGCGGTTGTTTTCCTACACCGACACCCAGCTTTCACGTCTGGGCAGTCCGAACTTTCATGAGATTCCCATCAACCGTCCGCTTGCCGCCGTGAACAATAATCAACGCGACGGGCACATGCGGCAGACCATCGTCAAAGGCCGGGTCAGTTATGAGCCCAATTCTTTGGGCGGCGGCTGCCCCATGCAACGGCCTTGGGAGCAGGGCGGTTTTGTAAGTTATCCGCAACCCTTGGACGGTGAAAAACTACGCGTGCGCAGCCCCAGTTTTGCCGACCATTTTTCACAAGCGGGGTTGTTCTGGCGCAGTCAGTCCGCCTGGGAACAGGATCACATTGTCGCGGCGTTTTGTTTCGAGTTGGGCAAGGTCGAAGTCGCCGCGATCCGCGAGCGCATGGTCTCGACATTAACGCAGGTGGATGCGCTGCTGGCGCGCCGGGTCGCCGCGGGCCTGGGCATGGCGGTGCCTGCGCCGCCGCCGGGGGCTGAAAAGATTCAGCGTAATGATGCTCCCGAAACAGATGCCGCATTGAGTATGGCAAATACCCGCAAGGATTCCCTTGCCGGCCGCAAGATCGCGGTGCTGGCGGCGGATGGAGTGGATGGGATCATGGTTGATGCAATGCGCACGGCAGTGTTGGAAGCAGGCGCCACCCTCAAACTAATCGCACCGCGGGTGGGTCATATCACCAGCTCTAACGGCCAGGTGCTTACTGTGGATCATAGTTTGCCGACGGTCGCTTCGGTGTTGTTCGATGCGGTGTTTATTCCGGGTGGAAAGCGCAGCGTGGAAGCGCTGGTGGCGGAGGCCAACGCGGTGCTGTTTGTGAAAGAAGCCTATAAACACGGTAAAGCCATAGCCGCCGGCGGCGAAGGTTCGCTGTTGATCACGCAAGCCGCGCATTCCTCCGGTCCGCTGGATGGAGTCTTCAAAGGGCCAGGTGTATTTATTTCGGCGGGTCAGAAGTCGAACACTGATATCGTGAAAAGTTTTATCGCGGGGGTTGCGCAACACCGCTTCACGGAACGTCCCGACGCGGATGCCATCGTCGCCTAGGACTCGGGAACGCCGATTAAATCCGTTTTTCGTCATGCCCGCGCAGGCGGGCATCCAGGACTGCCTGAATTCACTGGATTCCCGCATTCGCGGGAATGACGGCTTAGGTTACTGGTTCGATTTAATCGGCGTTTTCCTAGAAATACAAAAAACGTCTTGGCCGAATGAGCAACGGCCAAGACGTTTTTTATTTGACCACTCAGGCGGCAGCTAACAATAAACGGTTGAATTCATTTTTTACCACACCGTAGCATTCACAACTTCGCTGTTCCAAACCGCTCCGGTCCAAGACGACGATGATGCCCGCCTCATAATTAATCACGCGTGCATTCCGCAGTTTATTGATCGCATCCAGAAGATATTCGGGACGCACACCCAAGGTGTTGGCGATCAGTTCATGCGTGGCGGTCAAGACGTTGGTGGGGGAACGATCCAGATTCAATAACAACCAGCGGGCCAGTTGCTGATCAACCGAATGATGGCGATTGCATACGGCGGTTTGCGCCAAATGGGTAATCAGTGCCTGGATATAACGCAGCATGACTTCGCGCACGGCGCTCGAACGATCGAATTCCTGCTTCAGGATCTGCTTGCTCAGGCGGCAAGCGTAGCCTGCATTCTGGACGACAACCCGGTTGGAAGTATTTTCCGCGCCCATGAACACCGACACTCCGACCATGCCTTCGTTGCCGATAATGCCTGTTTCGGCACAGCTCCCGTCTCGCATGACAAACAGCGAAGAGATGATGGCAGTGGTAGGGAAGTACACATAATGTATGAGCGCCCCCGCTTCACAGAGAATTTTCCCCTGAGGTAAATGAATGACTTCCAGATGCGCCGATAAGCGTTGGTAATCGGCGGGCCGTAAGCCGGCGAGTAAATGATTTTGACGTTGACTATATAAATCCAGCATGGGTCAACTCCTTGAGTTTAACTAACTAATCCTTTAGTTATACTTCGCATATTTTCGAAGAACATTTTTTTCCATTGCATTGGTAACCTCCTAAAAAGTTACTACTGCGTGGGTCGTGTGGGTTCACACACCTCGTTCTTTTTCTATACATATGCGCCGGCCCTCTTGGGAGGAAGCTGAAATTCCTCCTCCCAGAGGGCCGAGACGCAACAACTCCCAGTCATAATTATTGCTCCGCATCATGCCGCGATTTGCGTGGCCGGTACCAGCAGGCGGTCGAATTCATCTTTCACCACGGCGTAGCATTCGCAACTGCGGTCTTCCAGACGCGCGCGATCCAGCACTGTGATATGGCCACGGTTATAGCTAATGATTCCGGCGCTGCGCAATTTGCCGGCGGCATCGGTAACGCCTTCACGGCGCACGCCGAGTTTATTAGCGATTAATTCATGCGTCATGGCCAGCACATTGGTGGGCGAACGGTCCAGATTCAACAACAACCAGCGGCACAATTGCTGGTCGACCGAATGATGACGATTGCAAACCGCGGTCTGCGCCATATGCGTGATCAGAGCCTGGGTATAACGCAGCAAGACATGCCGCACCGAACTCGAGCGGTCGAATTCCTGCTTCAACACCTGCTTGCTCAAGCGATAAGCGGCACCCGCATTTTGCACCACGACTTGGCTGGGAGTGCTTTCCGAACCCATGAACACTGAAACACCCAGCATGCCTTCGCTACCGACCACGGCAGTTTCGGCACAGCCGCCATCCTCCGTAACATAGAGCAAGGAGACAATCGCGGTCGTGGGAAAATACACGTAGTTCAAAACCGCACCGGCATCGCACAGCACTTTGCCCTGCGGCAGATGAACGAGTTCCAGTTGCGGTGACAAGCGCTTGTAATCTGCGATCGGCAAAGCAGCAAGAAGATGGTTTTGACGCTGGTTGTATAGATCGATCATGGTAGTAGCTCCTTAATTAAATTAATTAGAATTAGTAATTTCGGATAAATCTGTTTCAAGGAAATCTAAAAAAGGCTTTACATTGCCGGCGCGTTATTACAAATAGCGCCGGGTATTTTCATAGGCAAATCTTCCAAACCCTCCACAGCGGTTTGGTAGACGGGAGTGTTGGCGGCGTGCAAGAGCAAATCTCTTTCCACGCTATCGTCAACATCGACATCCAATGCCGGACTGCCCATATGGAAGGCTTGGCTCAAGGGCAGACCTGTAAAGGTGTTTTGCAGCGCAATGTGGTGCAGCCGGTTTTCGGCGTGCTTGCGCTTGATAATGTCGCGGGCAATCATTGCAACGCCGACGATGGCGCCGCTCTTGTTCTTGACGGGCGAGAGCGCTAGCGACACGCTAACGCGCTGGCCGTTTTCGTGAATACATTCCATTTCGTGACTGTCAATCTGTTCGCCGTGACCACTGCGCTCGATCAGCAACTGAACTTCCTCGCTATCCTCGGGGGCAAAAAGGATGGCGACGGGTGAGTCGATCACCGTCATGGCGGAATATCCAAACAGGCGCTTGGCCGCTTGGTTCCAGGAAAGAATAGTTCCGTCTAAAGAGGTGCCGATAATGGCGTCATTGGATGACTCCACGATCATGGTGAGCCATTGTTGAGTTTTCTCTGCCTGCAGACGTTCGCTGAGATTATAAATCGCGGCGGAGGAAGCCCAGGTTGCGGCGTCTTCCTGAGGGAGGCTCGCTTCGTGTTTACGCAGCGGCAGCGCGACAATCTTTCTAGCCGTTTGCATCATTTTGTTTGCTCCTACTGAATTTTTCACAGACTCGTAGGATGGATGGTTACGGGCTTTGTAACAATCGAGGTAATACCGGGAAGGGGTAGGGGAAAACCCTGAATCGGGCGGAGGTGAATTTCGCGGGACAACGCACAGATGAGGACTTACAGACGCAAAAAACCGCGTAATTAGGGCTGAATAATGCCCCGGCGGATCGCATACCGCACCAGACCTGCGGTTTCGTGAATATCGAGTTTTTCCATGATGCGAGTACGGTGGGATTCGGCGGTTTTCACGCTCAGGCCCAATAGTGAGGCGACTTTTTTGGTCGTGTTGCCTTCCGCGACCAATTGCAAGACCTGGCGTTCGCGGCCGCTCAAGGGGTCGGCGGAATAATCGGTTTTGTTCAGATAGGCAGTTACCACCACTTCCGAAATGCCGGGGCTCAGATAGACCTCGCCGTGCGCCACCTGCACGATGGCGCGTACCAGATCCTCGCGCGAGTGATTTTTCATGACATAACCGCGCACGCCGACACGCAGCGCCTCCAGCACGTAGTGATCCTCGGTATGCATGGTCAATAACATGGGCTTGGTGCGGGGTGAAGATTTTAGAATCTCACGTGCTGCATCGAGACCATTTAGCAACGGCATGGAAAGGTCAAGAACCGCTACATCAGGTTTATGCTCGCGCACAAGTTTCACCGCCTGCTGGCCATCGGCGGCTTCCGCCACGACATCGAGACCTTCTTTATCCAGCAGTGCCCGCAGGCCTTGACGCACGATTGCATGATCATCGGCGAGTAACACGCGAATTGCCATTTCAAGTCTCCAAAGGGATCGAGGCCAACATTTCAGTTCCACGTTGCGCCGATGAATTTATTTGCAGGCTGCCGCCCAAAGCATTAAGCCGTTCGCGAATCGCAGTCAAGCCTAAGCCCCGTCCGCCTTTCTTCGCCATGGTTTGCCGCACGTTGAAACCGGTGCCGTTATCGCGCACCGCGCAACGTATCACGCGCGCTTCTCGCACCACTTCCACCATGGTGCGGGTGGCATGCGCATGTTTGGCCGCATTCACGAGCGCTTCCTGCACCACGCGGTAGAGCGTGGTTTCAACGGAAGCAATCAGCCGGCCATTCGTCGAACCTTCAATAACTATCGCAAGCGCGCTGCGCTTGCTGATACCTTCAGCCAGGAATTCCAACGCGGGTATCAGTCCCAAATCGTCCAGTATGGTGGGGCGCAATTCATGGGAAATATGCCGCAGTTGCTGCTCGACCTGGTCGAGATGACCGCGGATTTCCTTGACGCGCGCGGCTCGTTCCGCAGGCAGCTCTTCGGCCAGATCGGCCAGGGCGATGTGCACCGCCGCCAAAAGTTGCGTGGCGTCGTCGTGCAGCATGTGGGCGATACGTTTGGTTTCTTCTTCCAGCGTTTCATTCAACCGGTGCAGCGTGGCATTCGCATCGCGAAAACTGCGATGCGTGATTTCGAACGGTGAAAGACTTTCCATCAGGAAAGAGTGCATGGCTTTAATCACCTTGACCGGAATCCGCTTGGCCGGATCGTCCGGGGTTTTGGTGTTGCCGGTGTTGGTTTTGCGCACGGCCGTCTTGGCCGCCTCGTCGTGAATGGCGACCAGATCCAGTACGCCCAGTTCCTGAATCACGGCTTCGCGACCCAGTTCGTAAGCCTGCTGCAACGCGGCCTCACCGGCGCCGCCTAAATATTCTTGCAATGCTTGGGTATAAAGCAATGCTAGTTTTTGTTCCGATTTACGCAAGTCATTATCCCGTGAATTCATTTTAAAGAAGCCAGCGCCCGGTCAACACCAACGCATCGTCGGTGCGGCGGGCCGAGCGTGCCAGGATGTCATTGGCAAGCTGTTGGGGGGATTGCTTCAAGTTCAGCCCTTGATAAAAATCTTCGCGTATTCCGTCGCTCGTGAAAATCAGGGTATCACCGGGTCTTATGGCCAGGGTGGTGGGATAAACGGAGCCCAATTGCTGTCCGAGGGTGCCGCTGCTCAACAGCAAGGTGCGCGGTTGTGACATTGCATCCATCGATATCAGATTGCCTTGCACATTGCCCACGCCTGCCCAGGTCATGATTTTTGCTGCATGATTAAACACAGCCACGCTCATCACTACACCGCGTGTCCCGTGCAGTTCATCATGGCAGTTTTTGATCAGCTCCACGGGCGGTTTAGCGGGATTGCCAGCCAATATGTCGCCGGCGATGCGGGCGACTTTGGCGGCTTCCGCGCCATGCCCGATGCCGTCCACCACGGCCAATAAGGTACCGCCTTCGAAAGATGCGACGATATGCAAATCGCCGGATTCATTCTGGCCCGGCATCGTAAAGACCGCGACGCCGATATCCAAGGCGGGACGGCGGTTCATCTCTTCCATTTTTTTATCATCACTCGTGTCCCTGAACTGGGGCGGGAATCAATTTCGAATTCGTCCATCAGGCGTTTTACGCCGGGCAGCCCCATGCCCAAACTTCCGGAAGTCGAATAGCCCATTTCCATGGCCAGTTCCACGTTGGCGATGCCTGGCCCTTTATCGCGCGCTACCACGACAATGCAGGATGATCCGCCTTTATGCAGGGTACTTAAAATAATTTCTCCTTCTATTGCATAACGAATAATATTGCGCGCCAATTCAGAAATCGCGGTCGCGATCAAAGTCGCATCGGTATTGTTAAACCCGAGTTTAGCCGCGAGCGTCCTCCCGCTTTGCCGGGCAGCGACAATATCCGTATCGATCCGGATCGCTATCTGAATTTCATCCATTGCAAGAAATGCTCACTTAGTCTTTATTGTTTTAATATCTAAATAGGCCAAGCCCTCTTCCAGATCGAGGGCCGTGGCAACACCTTCCAATGTGAGTCCAAGTTGTACCATGGCAAACGCCACTTCGGGCTGAATGCCCACGATAACTGTGATAGCCCCGCGCAGTTTGATCATGTTCACCAGATCGCGCAGGGTGCGTGAAGCGAATGAATCCATGACGTCAAGCACCGTCACGTCAACGATGACGCCGCGCGAACGAAATGTTTTCACTTTGGCGACCAGATCGTCGCGCAACAGCATCAAATCGGCATCGGACAATGCCGATTGAATCGAAGCGATCAGATACGGGCCTTGCTTAAGAATAGGAACTTGCACTAGAAAACCCTTCCTAGGTCTGCTGACTAGCTTTGCTGTAAGGCCGTTACGTCGCGTACAGAAACGACCTTATAGCCCAGTAACCGTTCAGCTTCTTCGATGCCCCCCTGAAGATCGCCGACCGTATTCATTTTGCTTAAGTCCACGCCGATGTTCACCAGCGTTTGGGAAATTTCCGGTGACAGACCGGTCACGATCACGGTTGCACCCAGCAGACGCGAAGCTTCCACCGTCAACACCAGGTGGTTGGCCACGTTGGAGTCCATGGCGGCCACGCCGGTGATGTCGATAACCACCACTTTGGCGCGGTTGGAACGAATGGCGCGCAGCAATTGCTCGGTTAACTGGCGTGCGCGCTGCGGATCGATCAAGCCGATGATGGGCAGAATCAATAAGCGTTCGCGTACTTGCAACACCGGCGTGGACAGTTCGCGAATCGCTTCCTGCTGGTCGCGAATGGTACGTTCGCGTTCCTGCACGAAGCCCACCGACACGGTAATGGCGATGCGGTTGGCGGCGGGTTCATAAGCATCGAGAATGCGGTTGAGCTTGTCGAAGTCGCCTTGGTACTTGGCGAACAAGGAACGCGCCAGCACGTCGCGCAGCAACAGCACGATACCCACCACTTCATGCGTTTCGACGCCGCGCGGAATAATGCGTTCAGACAGATTGCGTGAATACGACTGCAAGGCTTCGAGGGTGCCGGTTTCCAGCGCCTCCACATAGTTGTCGTACACCGAGGTGGCTTCGGCAAAAATTTCTTCTTTGCTCATGGCCATCAGCAATTGTGCTTCAGTAATACGCCGCGCCCACTCTTCACGCAGTTGCGTGCGATTTTGCCGCAAGTGTGCGACGAGCTCGCTTAACAATTGGTCGGGAGTGGGGGGAGAGGGAGGCGACGATGAAACACGCAACACATCAGAATTTTTCTTCATGGATTCTCCAATTTACCAATCGATCATTTTCGTTCAAAAAACTGTCGCCCACTATCCGGGTTATTCCGGAAGAGTCAACCAGGTAAAGGCCCTATAAAACAGGGAGAAAAATACCTGAGCAGTCCTGCGCTCGAGCGCGCCGCGCGGAATAATTCAGACGCGTATGTGTACGATAACAGACAGTGGAAATGTGACGGCCAGAGCACTATTTTTTCACACCCTCGCTCAATCAC
The DNA here is from genome assembly GCA_964532385.1 of uncultured Gammaproteobacteria bacterium. Taxonomy (GTDB): domain Bacteria; phylum Pseudomonadota; class Gammaproteobacteria; order SG8-11; family SG8-11; genus UBA6921. The sequence continues at coordinate 35,222 of CAZHHW010000018.1, forward strand.
CCGGAGTCATTATGGCCATCCCCAATGCCGCTGTTGATCAACTCAGATCTCCCATTCTGCCCGGCGCATATCCCGACAATCCGCGTGCCTATGCGAGCGCCATTTCGTGGGGAGCGATCGTGGCGGGCGCCGCCGCCGCGGCCGCGCTTTCGCTGATTCTGTTGATACTTGGCACCGGTTTGGGCTTGTCCTCGGTATCGCCGTGGGCCCAGCAGGGCGTAAGCGCCACGACCTTCGGGGTATCCACGATTTTGTGGGTCACGTTCACTCAGATCGTCGCCTCCGGGATGGGCGGTTATATCGCCGGGCGGCTGCGCTCCAACTGGCTCGGTGCGCAGCCCGACGAGATTTACTTCCGCGATACCGCGCATGGCTTCCTCGCCTGGGCCGTGGCTTCGCTCGCCACCGCCACCTTGCTGACGTCGGTGATCGGTTCGATTGTGGGTAATGGCATGCAAGCCGGTGCCACGGTCGCGGCGGGTGCGGCAAGTAACTCCGCCGCTCCGGCATCGGACACCTTCATGGATCCGGCGCGCCGCATCACGGGTGTCGGCGGCGCAGGTCCGGCGGCGGCCGCAAAGACTGATCCGGCCAATGAACCTCTGGCCTATTACGTGGATTCCTTGTTCCGCAAGAATGCCGCTGCCGCCACGGCCGCCTCGGCGTCAGACGTGAGCGAACGCGAATCCACGGCTGCGCGCGCCGAAGTGAATCGCATTTTCATGCATACGTTGAGAACCGGCCCTTTGCCCGCCGACGATCTTCACTATGTCGGGCAACTGGTCGCGCAACGCACGGGTGTGAGCCAGGATGAAGCGGAAAAACGCGTCAATGATGCCTATTCACGCATGCAGGCCAAAGTCCAGGACGCGGAACTCACCGCTAAAGAAGCGGCCGACAAGGCGCGCAAGGCTTCCGCTTATACCGCGCTGTGGCTGTTCACATCGCTGCTGATCGGTGCCTTCGTTGCAAGCCTCGCGGCGATTTACGGCGGCCGGCAGCGCGATTTGTAAGGCGGCAAATTTCATTTCAGTTCATTTTCATAACGGCTAACGGTAAGGAGTCACTATGCGTTCACTCATCCTTTTATTTTTGGGTATTCCCATTCCTATCATCATTTTGATCGCGTTGTTTGTGCATTAGTGACTCGCGCTGACTTTAGAACCTCGGTTGCCGCGCCCGGACATTGATGTGCCTGGGTTCGGCATCGCACAGACGATGTGCTCAAGCATCGCCATCGTGTTGGGGTGAAATCTCATCTTGAGCTACATCCTTTCCGGTCAACCTGTGTGGCAGGTGACGGGATTCAACCGGAGATTAGCGAATGAGTAAATTCAACGAACAAAGATCAAGCGATGCCGGGTTGTCCTAGCAAAGTTTTAGCATTCACGAACGTCACGGCAGTCAGACGCCGTGCCTTAACTTTAAATTAACTTACTAAGGAATCTTACATGAACGCCAGCAAATCCAATCCAGCAAACAAACGCGGTGCGTCTTCCAAAGGAGCCAACGGGCAGGACGCGCTTGCCCTGCTCAAATCAGATCATGACAAAGTTAAAGAGCTCTTCAAGCAATTCGAGGAATTGATGGATGAGGACGAAGGCAGCAGCGATGAAAAGACCGCGTTAGCGCAGCAAATCTGCGACGCGCTCAAGATTCATGCGCAACTGGAAGAGGAAATTTTTTATCCGGCCGCGCGCGAAGCCATCGAAGACGACGATTTGATGGACGAAGCCAGCGTTGAACATGCGGGTATGAAAGAACTCATCGAACAGATCGAGGCCATGCAGCCGGACGACGATCTATATGACGCAAAAGTCGTGGTGCTGGGCGAGCAAGTCGAGCATCACGTCCAGGAAGAAGAAGATGAAATGTTCCCCATGGTTAAAAAAGCCAAAGTGGATATTGTCGAGCTCGGTGCGCAGCTCCAGCAACGCAAGCTCGCGCTGATGGAGGAAATGGGTATTTCCGAAGACAGCGAAACCATGGCGGCCCCCGCAAGCGGCAAAAAGAAGCCCCGTCCAAGTCAGGGCCGGGCATTTTCCTGAAGCCGGAACCGAGACCTGCGCATTCATTCCGAAAGAATGCAGGCGCAGGTCTTGATGGGGTCATGTAATTTCAAATTATAGAAGCATTGCCGGTAGGCAGGAGATTTGTATGCAGTGGGAAACACCATCTTTTGTAGAGGTTGATATGAATGCGGAAATTGGCGGCTACCAGGGCGAGGATGAAGACAGCGGCTACACGCCGCCGTTCATCGACGCCCCGGTCACGCTTCCATGTGACGCTTAAGTAAATGCGGGTGCGGGTTCTGGGGTCGGCCGCCGGTGGCGGCTTTCCTCAATGGAATTGCGGATGCGCGAATTGCCGTGGGTTGCGCGAAGGCACCGTGCGCGCCGCCGCGCGCATGCAGGAGTCGGTGGCGGTGAGCGCCGACGATGCGCATTGGTTTTTACTGAATGCTTCGCCCGAGATCCGTGCGCAGATTGAAAGCTTTAAACCCTTGTGGCCGCGCAACCGGCGCGATACGCCGATTGCCGGAATCCTGCTTAACAATGGCGATCTTGACCATTGTTTGGGACTGCTGAGTTTACGTGAATCGCATCCAATCGTGGTGTACGCCACGGACACCGTGCGGCGCGGATTTACCGAGGGAAATATTCTTTATAAAACCCTGGAACGTTTTCCCGATCAGGTCACGTGGCGGCCGCTGGTGCTGGGACAAGAACAACCCTTGCTGATCGGCAAGGACGGCGACAGCGGGCTTGCGGTCACCGCGGTTGCGGTGCCGGGCAAGCGGCCCTTGCATCTGGAAAGCAGCGCGGGGCAAACCTCGCCGGAAGACAATGTGGGGTTGTTAATACGTGACACCCGCAACGGACGGCGGCTGGCGTATTTATCCGCCGTGGGTGATTGGTCGCAAAAAGTGGAGCGGGCGGTGGCCGGCGCGGACTGCGTGTTTTTCGACGGCACGTTCTGGTCCAGCCATGAGCTCAACAGCTCCGGCGTGGGTGAGCGCAGCGCGGAAGATATGGCGCATTTTCCGCTCAGCGGCGTCGACGGCACACTCAGCCGCCTCAAACAAGCGCCCGGCAGGCGCCGGGTTTTGATTCATATCAATAATACCAACCCGATTCTGTGCGAAGACTCGCTCGAACGGCGCGCGGTCGAAGAAGCGGGTGTTGAAGTGGCTTACGATGGCATGGAGATTTCACTATGACCGCAGGGATGCTGGAAGCCGCGCTTGCACCGGAGGCGTTTATCGCGCGCTTGCGCAACGAGGGTGGGCGCCGTTACCACCACGAACATCCCTTTCATCAGGCGATGCATGCCGGCCGTCTCGACCGGGCGCAAATCCAGTGCTGGATTCAGAACCGCTATTACTATCAAAGCCGCGTGCCGATCAAGGACGCGCTGATCCTCGCCAAATCCGGCGACATCGTATTTCGCCGCGCCTGGCGCCACCGCATTGCCGATCACGACGGCGAAGAGAACGGCGCGCCGGGCGGTCTGGAATTATGGCTGCGTCTGGCGGAAGGTGCCGGATTGCGGCGCGAGTCGGTGGCGAGTTTCGAGCAGGTGCTGCCGGGCGTGCGCTTTGCGTGCGACGCCTACGTGACCTTGGTGCGCGAGAGCCCGTTGGTGGTCGCGGTCGCCTCGTCGCTCACCGAAATGTTCGCGCCGGATATTCTCACCCGCCGCCTCGCCGCGTGGGAGGAGCACTACCCGTGGGTGGAGCGCGCCGCGCTCGAATATTTCCGCATACGTCCGCCGCGCGCGCAGCGCGACAGCGAAGAGGCGATCGCATTCGTGCTGGCGAATGCCAATACCCGCGCCCTCCAGGAAGCCTGCGAACACGCGCTGGTGCGCAAGACCGAGATTCTTTGGCACCTGCTGGATTGCATTCAAATGGCCGTGGGGCCGCATTCAAGGAGAGAACCATGATACTTGCAGATTCTGAGCGGCCACGACTGGCTGCCAAAGTCCGGTTGCGGCCCGACCGCCTGACCGGCAAAAGCTGGTTGCTGTACCCCGAGCATGGTTTGCTGCTCGACGGCGCGGGCGCCGAAATCGCCGCATTGTGCGACGGCGGTTCCACCGTCACGCAATTGGTGGAATGCCTCACGGCGCGCTATAGAGATGTGCCCAAGCTGAAAATCGCCCGCGATGTGGAGCAATTTTTGGGCGCGCTCGCCGAACACGGCCTGCTCGACAGGGAAGCGCGGCTATGAACGCCGAAACTCCGCGCCCTTACACGCTGGTGGCCGAACTTACCTATCGTTGCCCGCTCCAGTGTCTGTACTGCTCCAACCCCACCAGCCTGGACGGGCATGGGCCGGATCTCGACAGTAAAGTCTGGCAGCGGGTATTCATGGAAGCCGCCGCCCTGGGCGTGATGCAGGTCAATCTGAGCGGCGGCGAACCGCTGGTACGCTCCGATCTGGAATTGATCGTGCGCGACGCGCATCGCGCCGGTTTGTATACCAATCTCATTACCAGCGGCATGCCGCTTTCGCTCGAGCGTCTCGGCCGCTTGCAAGCTTGCGGCCTCGACGCGCTTCAACTTTCCTTTCAGGACACCGACACGCAGGCGGCCACCGCCATGGCGGGCGGGGATTTTCTCGAACACAAATTGAGCGTGGCGAAGTGGATCAAAATGCTGGGCCTGCCGCTGACGGTGAATCTGGTTCTGCATCGCGGCAACATCGAACGCGTGCCCGAGTTCGTGGCGCTCGCCGAACGGCTGGGCGCCGATCGCCTCGAATTAGCCAACACCCAGTACCTTGGCTGGGCACTCACCAACCGGCATGCGTTGCTGCCCACGCGCGCCGCGATCGATCAAGCGCGACAACGCGCCGATGCGGCGCGCACGCGGCTCAAAGGCAAGATGGACGTTCTGTTCGTGATGCCGGATTACTACAGCGGCCAGCCGCGCGCGTGCATGGGCGGCTGGGCGCGCCGCTACCTAGTGATCGCACCCGATGGACGCGTGCTGCCGTGTCATCAGGCGCACAGCATTCCGCATCTGATATTCGAAAATGTCAGAAGCAGGCCCCTTGATCAGATTTGGGAAAATTCCCCCGCGCTGGCCGAATTCCGCGGCGAGGACTGGATGCCATCGACGTGCCGTAGCTGCGACCGTCGCACGCTCGATTTCGGCGGCTGCCGTTGCCAGGCATTTCACCTCACCGGAGATGCCGCCGCCGTGGACCCCGCGTGCAAATTTTCACCGCAGCATCATCTGGTGGAGGTCGCGCGCAGCCTCGCGGAAATTCCTATTCCTGCCGCAACCCAGCCGCGTCGGTTGCGCACCATCAAACTCGCGGTATGCAAAACGGCTTGAGCGGGAATCATTCGAGCGCTAGTAAAAGGAGACGCAAACGCGTGGACGCAAGCCTGATCGTGCTGGGCGTATTGCTCGTGGCTGCAATCGCAGTCGCGGCACAACGTGACCCGGCCTTACCCGCGGCGGGTTTGTCTTCGGCATTGCATCTTGCGGGGCAGGTGGCCCCGGCCTTGGTGCTGGGTTTTTTATTGGCCGGGTTTATCGATGTGCTGGTGCCGCCCGAGAAATTAGTCACGTGGCTGGGCGGCGGCGACAACCTCGGCCGTTCGGTGCTGATCGGCTGGGGCCTGGGGCTGGTGCTGCCGGGTGGTCCATACGTTTTATTTCCGGTGATGGCAAAACTGTATCAACAAGGTGCCGCGCCCGGCGCGATCATTACGCTCATCACCGCGCAAACCTTGGCCAGCCCGATCCGCATGTTGACATATGAAGCTCCGCTGCTGGGCTGGCCGATGACCCTGGCCCGCCTTCTCCCGGCGTTGCTGTTGCCCCCGTTGATCGGTTTGCTGGGGCACTGGTTGCATGCATTTTTTCGGCGCTGAAAAGGAAAACGCCGATTATTTATTTTCGGACCGCGAGCGTCCCGCTCGCTGTTTTGCAGACAAGATACCCACACTCCGAAGACTTACGGCCCCTCCATGAAAATCCTGGCGATCTCCGGCAGTCTGCGCGCAGTCTCCACCAACACCATGCTGTTGCGCGCGATGGCGCGGTTGGCGCCCGCGGATTGTGTGCTCGAGATTTATCGCGATCTTGGCCAGTTGCCGTTATTCAATCCGGATCTCGAAGCCAGCGATCCCGCGCCGGTGGCGCAGCTGCGCGCGCAACTGATCGCCGCGGATGCGGTGCTGATAGCAAGCCCCGAATATGCGCACGGGGTGAGCGGCGCGATGAAGAACGCGCTCGACTGGATGGTGGGTTGCGAAGCTTTCGTGAACAAACCCGTGGCGTTGCTGAATGCGGCGCCGCGCGCGGTGCATGCGCAAGCCTCTCTTAAAGAAACCCTGCTGACGATGACCGCGCAAGTGATTGAAGACGCCTCGATCACTGTGCCGATTTTGGGGTCATGTCTTGATGAGGACGGCATCGTTGCGCATCCGTTGATTTCCTCCGCGTTGCGCCGGGCGTTGCACGCATTGCAGCTCGCCGCCGCTACGCGCGGACCGGCTTAAATAACCTTCGATTAATTCAGATCGTCATTCCCGCGCATGCGGGAATCCAGTCATTCAGCGCGTGCGCGTACAACCGTACAGACGCATTCTTCGCGCGCGCTAGACTGGCTGCAGAGAGGTGATGCATGCAGCGCTATCTGAACCGGTCGGGAAACTCGAATATCGCGGGTTACGAAATCGGCACCGATCGCATCATCGTGCACTTTATTCACGGCGGTGTTTATTCCTACACCAACGCCAGTGCCGGGCATTCCAACGTGGAACAAATGAAATGCCTGGCGAGCGAGGGCCGCGGTCTTAACACTTTCATCAATCAAAACGTACACATGCTTTATGCGGAAAAAATTCGCTAAGGAAACGCCGATGTATTAATTTTTTCCTGGGACCGCGAGCGTCCCGCTCGCCGTTTTGCGCGCAAGATCCCCGCGCTAACCTGACCCCATTAAAATGCTAGCTACAAAGACACCGCATATCCGAACGCCGACTTACGAAAATAACTTTACCGAATGAATGGCCTGACAAGGGAAGATGACTATGCAAAACGATGAACAAGAGATTCGCCGGCTCGTGTCCACCTGGATGGCGGCGACCAAGGCGGGCGATGTCGAGACCGTGTTGGGGCTGATGACGGACGACGTGGTTTTTCTCGTGCCCGGCCGGCCCGTGATGCGCAAGGGCGACTTTACGGCGGTGGCGCGTGCGCAGGCCGGCCCCGGCGCACCGCAAATCGACGGCAAAAGCGAAATCCAGGAAATCCAGATTCTCGGCGAGTGGGCCTTCATGTGGACCAAACTCACCGTCGTGGTGACTCCATCCGACGGCGCCGCCATGACGCGCGCGGGCCACACCTTGACCATATTAAAAAAACA
>CAZHHW010000019.1:0-3553 GCA_964532385.1 uncultured Gammaproteobacteria bacterium
ATGGCACGAGCCAAAGCGCGGTGTTCGGCCCCCAGACCCGCACGCAAACATTATCGCTGCACACCGCTACAGTCTTATCCGGCTTCGGCGGTTATGTGCAGCTTGGCATCGAGCACATCGTGACCGGCATCGATCACTTGCTGTTTTTGTTCGCACTGCTGCTGCCCGCGGTGTTGCGGCGGGTAAATAACACATGGCACGGTGTGGAGCGCTTGCCGCCCGCGCTCATCGACATCGCTAAAGTCGTCACGGCATTTACGCTGGCGCATTCGCTTACGCTCGCACTGGCGGTGTTCGGCGTGGTGCAACTACCGTCTGTGCTGGTTGAGTCCGCGATCGCGGCTTCCATCATCGTCGCGGCGCTTAACAACGTGTGGCCGATGTTCGCGGAAAAACGCTGGACGCTCGCGTTCGCGTTCGGTCTGATGCATGGCTTTGGTTTTTCCGGCGCGCTCATTGAGCTGGGTTTAGCACGCGAACACCTTGCGAGCGCATTGTTGGGTTTCAATCTTGGCGTGGAGCTCGCGCAGCTTGCGTTTGTTGCGCTGGTGGTGCCCACGGTGTTTGCGCTGCGCCGCCGCGTGCCCTATGTGCGTACCGTGCTTGCGCCCGGCTCGACCTTGATCGCACTGATGGGCACGGTGTGGCTGATCGAACGTGCGCTCAACATCACGCTGTTGGGTTTCTGATTTAAGGCGCTCCAGCGTTGTGGGCGGACCGGATGCCTCCTACACTGTGGCATCGCTCATCACGGTGCGCCGCCCATGTCGCTGCTTATCACGCTGTTCAAAATCATTCTCGCGTTGCTTGCCGCAGCGTTGGCCCTGGTGGTGGGCGCCGTGGCCATGAACCACGTGCCATTACTTGACACACCGGGCCTAAGCGAACGCTTGCGCGTCTACTTCACCACCCACGTGGCCGAACTTGGCGACGCGACGCGTTTTCCGGAACTGCAAGCGCATGACGATGCACGCGACGCAGCCACGCTGTACGCAGATACATTGCGCGCGGTGGAAAACCTCGGCTGGGAAGTGATTTCGCACGACGACACGCAGCACCGTATCGAGGCCGTGGTGACCACGGGTCTCTGGAAATTCAAGGACGATGTATTCCTCTGGATCGCCGCGCAGCCCAGCGGCGGCGCTCGTCTATACGCACGTTCGCAATCGCGCGTGGGACGCGGCGACTTGGGTGCCAATACGAGGCACTTACTCAAGTTGGTTGAAACGGTCGGATCATCGCCCTCGCCGCGAATGATCACCCCACCCCTGCGGGGCACCCCTCCGCTGCATACGGATGTGCGAGTGCCGTGAAGTGCATGGATGCACGAGAGCGGCCTTGAAAATAAGGAGGGGAGTAACAGATTACTTCTCCCCTCCTTTGTTCAAGGAGGGGTGGCGGCGTAGCTGACGGGGTGGTTATTCGCGCCGACGCTGACTTTGTGCCTGGTCGTGACTTTTACGCAGCAGATCCTTGATCTGTTCTTTAGCTTCGGGAGAAAGTTTTTGTTCCTTGCCTCTGGTCAATTGCGGCGGATCGCTGCGTAACACTCTCCGCAGCGCCGCCAGTTGTTGCCGATAGCGTTTGCACAATGCGCAAATCAACAAGTGCGCATGCATGCGCGCGCGCTGATGCCAGGTCAACTGCCCGTCAAGATCTTGCGACACCCAACGCACCACCTCGCGGCACGGCGGGGTCAACCAGATCAACAGATTATCCAGCCAACGCATTTTCATACACCCCGCTCGCCGGGTCGCGCGCCCAGCCACTGCGTTTCGAAACATTCGCGCAGACGCGCGCGCGCACGATGCAACAGCACCCACAGATTAGACGGCGTAACATTCAAAACCTTACACACTTCGTCGCTGTCGACACCGTCGATTTCCTTCAGCGAAAACAGTTGCGCGCTGCGCTCCGGCAGCCGCTCGAGACAGGCGCGCAACACTTCCCAGAACTGGCTGTTTTCGGTCAGCGTGCGCGGGTCGCAACCCCAATCCGCAGGGCCGGTATTTTCATTTAACCAATGACCGTCCTCGCCAAAACAGGCAGCATCGTCATCGTCCGCCACGCCCATGCGTTCGAGATTTTCAAACGGCTTCAGGCGTGCCGCGCGGCGTATGTGATCGATGACCTTGTGCTTCAGGATACCGACCAGCCAGGTGCGCTCCGCCGATTGCCCGGCGAACGCATGCCGCGCCTGCAATGCGGCCAACAAGGTTTCCTGCACGATGTCTTGCGCCACATCGGCATCGCGCACGCGCAGCATGGCGCAGCGATACAGGTAATCGCCGTGTTGATCGACCCAGGTGTCGGGACTGGACAGGATGGAAACAGGATTGGAGGTCAAGCGAGAGTCCCTGAAGGATGATGCTCCGTCACTGATTTTATGGTTCGCCCGGAATTATCCGCCCCGGCTCGCAATGATATAGATCAACCCGGCCGCCCAGATGCAGGAAAAAAACACCGGCGCGCCGAGCAAATAATATTTGGACGACACCGCGCCCAGAAAACGCAGCCAGGCGGGGGCGGCGGCTTCGGCGGCGGCGGTGTCGAGTAATTGAAAGCGCGCATCGCCGGGGTATTTTTTTGCAAAGACCAGCGCCTTGGTCTGCCAGGCTTTTTGAAACAGGCTGGTGCGTCCGATCGACAAGATCCAGATCCCCGACAAGATCGAGCCCGCCACAAAAATGGGCCAGTTCGCCAACGTGAATCCGCCGCCGAGCTGAAGCGCGGAAACCAGCAAGCCATTCACGACCAACAGCACCTGGAGTTTGTTGGTCTTGATCGGATTCTCTGCTGACCATAGATCGACATAGGCTTTATAGGCAATGTAGTCGGTATCCTCTTGGCTCATAGCGGCTCCTAAGATTTTAGAAATTGCCGCGCATGTCATGCGCACCCTTCATGACGCGACCATGCTGCGCAATTGCGCGCGCGGAAATACGCGCGACGCCAGCACCTCGTCGACGGCGGCGGTGAACGACGCCGGGCCGGCCACGTACACGTCGATATCCTGCAATTCAGGATATCCAGCCACGATTTTTTGCACCGCGCCGGCAACCTGTTCCGGATGCGCAGGCACGCTGACGGGCGTGTAGTGAAAATTATCCAGCGCATCGGCCCACGAGCGGCACAGGTTGTCCAGATAACGATCTTCGCTGCGCGCCGTGAGCCAATATAAAGTCAAGCTTGGCGCGTTATCCAGCGCCATGGCGTGTTCGATCATGCCTTTAATCGGCGCAAAGCCGGTTTCGCAGGCAAAAAACACCAGCGCGCGCGGCGAGTCCTGATCCAACGCAAAATCGCCGTACGGTCCGCTGACATTAATGGCCTGACCTTCGTGCAATTGCGCAAATCCGCTTCCGCCGTCATGCACATGAAAATATAAATTGCGGTCATCGCAGGGACAACCGGCGCCGGACAGTTCCGCCGTGGCGCCATTGGGCAAGCGGAGGCGAAACGTCTGCCCGGCGAAAAACCGCAGCCGGTGCTGTGGCGGGGTTTGCACGTGCAGCAACGCCACACCCGGGACGGGACGGGTAATATTTTTGAT
>CAZHHW010000019.1:3653-39198 GCA_964532385.1 uncultured Gammaproteobacteria bacterium
AAACTACTGGCGCCTTCGACGAAAAAGTCATGCCCGGCAGGTTCAGTGCGCACGTGGGCGGTCATCACGCGCAACAGGCTGTCTTGTGCCCAGAGCGCCGCGCCATCAACCTTGGCCTGAGCCGGAAGCAACTCCAGTTCCATGCGCTCAAGCAATGCTGAAGATACCGGCGCGGAAGGAACTGCCGACAGCTCGCGGTGTAGGCGCGTCAAAACGCCGCGATAGTGCTCGGCCAGCATCTGGCTACGCGCCAGCTCCATGCCCAGTTCCTGCACCCGCATCGCCAGCACCTCGGCATCCGGCAAAACGCGTTCGCGGATACGGCGCGCGAAGGCGGCTTCCTTGATTTGGGTCACCCGCTCCAGCTCCTGATCCTGCTCAATGCGAGTGTGCGGATAAAGCTGAACCAAATCAGCAGCGGCGATTTGTCCCTCGAAGGTCGGCAAATCCCCATCTTTTATACGTTGCTGCAGAGCGCCGCGGCTGATTCCCGCCAACCGGGCAGCGCGCGATAAGCTCAGTAGTTGTGCCATCTGTAACCCCTCTGTGCGCTCGCGGACAAGTCTTACGCACGCTCCTCGCTATAACCAAAAACTAATGAGGAGAAAGTTTTTTTGCAGTCATTGAACTTCTATTCATCAGTCCCATCTTATGTAACGTGAAACGGTTATTGAATTACGCTCCCCCCGCGTAACGCTCTAACCCTCTTTCCTCCCCCTACGAGGCGGCCCCCCCGCCGTCTCGTCTTGATAGCGCGCTCCAACCTAGAGCGCGCTTTTTTTTGGCCGCGTTTTTTAATAAGGACGTGTGCCCGGCAGCCGTTGCCAATTCATTAATAAAGCTTCGCATTCCGCGCGCATGAAATCACCTCTGATCAATACCGGCGAGCCACCGATATCGCGGAGCTGTTCATTGGAAACCGCCAGTTCGTTAAAACCCAGGTTGCGCACATCGGCGATGCGCGTGCCATAAACGATGCGCTCGATGCGGGCCCAATGAATCGCGGCAAAACACATCGGGCAGGGCTCGGTGGTGGAATAAATGGTACAGCCGGTCAGGTGAAATTTGCCCAGCGCGCGCGACGCGATATGAATCGCGTTTATTTCAGCGTGACAGGTGGCGTCGTTATCGCTCAAAACGCTGTTGTTGGCGCAGGCCACGATCGCATCGCCCTGCACGATGCAAGCCCCGAACGGCCCGCCTTCACCACGGGGCAATGCCTGCTGCGCCTGGGCGATGGCCGCAAGCATGAAACGCCGCTCGGGAAGATAGCTGTCAACCGCAGGACTTGTCATTACCAGACTCCCCTATTGCAACGGCGAGTTATCCCTTTTCCCTTCCGGGTAAGGGAGACACAACAGGCCACGCGACCTATCACTTCGCCGGCGCCGGCACCAAGGCGGCGCGGGCGGCCAGTTTTGCTGATTTCATTTCCACCTTCACGCGGTCGTCTTGCTGCACCGCCACCGACAAAGGCGAGCCCACCACCGGCCATTGTCCTTTGAGTGTATTGCTCGCGTCGCTATTTTGAAATGCCAAAAAACTGTAGCGCGCGTAATGAGGCAACTTGCGCGCCAGTGCGCCAAGTGCCTGCGAACTGTCCGACGCCAGCCAGGCCAGCGACACCGCCGGATTCAGCGGGCTGCGCGCGCTGACAACCATGGCCTGATCCGCACGCGTATAACTTTGATCATTAATCCGCACGCCGGCGGCGTCGGCTTTGAACATATACCCCTTCAGCCCCGCCGCCAGCTGTGCGCGCCAGCGATTCTCCCAACCGAACAACCATACCGCACGATCATTAGGTAAAGTTTTTAGCGCATTGTCGGCTTTGATTTCGATTTTGCCGGGTTCCGCCGCGCGCCACGTCTGAGCGAGCTGTTCGTAGGCCTGCCGTAAAGGCGCAGGCGCCGCGGAGGGGATCAGCAGCAGGATTTTCTCCGCACCGAACACTTGCGACAAGGCGGGTGGAATTTCGGCCCGGTCAAGCCGCCTGAAAATGTCGAACTCCGGATCCACCTCGAGCCGCAGCGGCCGCGCGGCAACAGGCAGATTCAGCGCGAGCTGTTTTCCCTTCATGTGCACGGTCGTCTGGTAGGCGTTCTCGACATCTTGCAGATGCACCGTCACCGGCAGATTAAGCGGGAAGGCGGCGCCGCTTTGGGTTTGCTCTATGATTGCGCTCAGCACAAAACCATCGCCTTTGACTTTGGTGTGCGCGCCGTGCACGCGCAACTGCGGCGCCCCGGCGCGTTTAACCCATGGGTCGAAACTCGCGTCGAGGTTTTTTTGCGCGACCTCGGCCAGCACCTTTTTTACATCGTCGAAGCCGGCGGTTTTGAATTGAAAGCGGCGATAAAATTCCCGCAACCCCTGAATGAAAACGGCATCGCCTAATTCACGCCGCAACATGTGAAACAACAACAACGTCTTTCCGTAACCAACCGCTTCGGTTGTCGAGCTATGGCGCGAGCGGAATTCGGTCAACGGAAAATCGCGCTCACTGCTGACGAAGTCAGTGTATTTCTGCAACGCCGCGCGCCGGTAGTTCGCACCTTCGCCACGCTGCTCCTGTAACAGATGATCGGCCAGATAGCTGGTCAAACCTTCCGACCAGTTGCCATGCGCGTAATCCACGTACACGCCGTTGCCCCACCAGTTGTGCAAGATCTCGTGCGGATACGACGAATTCACGATGAACGGCAAACGCAGCACCTTCGACCCCAGCAACGTGAACGACGGCATGCCGAAGCCGGTCTCCCAGAAATTTTCCACCAGCGCGAATTTGGCGTAGGGATAAGGGCCCAGGAGTTGACTGTACATGTTGGTGTAACGCACCGTGGCGTCGAGGTAGGTGCGTGCCAACGCTTCATCGGGCGTGCGCAGAAACACCATCGCCTGTACGCCCTCGACGGTTTCGCTGGATTCGGTGAACGGCGCGGCCAGCAGATAGATTTCATCCTGCGGATGTTGCTCTTCCCAGCGCACCACGCGGGTTTCAGCGTCCGTATCGTGACGCGTGCGCGCCCCCTGGCTGACCGCATCCCAGGCTTTGGGCAAGCGCACTTCAAGCGTGAAACTCAGTAATTCATCCTCTGCAAAATGCGGATACCACGCACTCGTGCCGTTCAGAAACACACCTTCAGCGGAAATCATGCCGGTGGAATCGCGCATGCCGCGCGTCAGCTCAGCGCTCGCGTCGCTGAGCGCGTGAAAGATTTCACCGCCGTACTCAAGTTGGATATCACGCACACCCGGCGCCAAGGTCAGCAGGTACTCGGTTTCGACAGCCGCCGCCGCGCCGGGTTTAGGCATCACTGTCTCGAGCGTTGCTTTATCATTCAACACGTGCGGAGCAAGTCCGGTATGTAATTTGAAACGGAAAGCTTTTCCATGCGCCAGCCCTTGCGGCAGGGTGATAGCGTCTTGCGCCAGGAGCCGGTGCGTTTCAGGTTGCAGGGTGATGCGCAAATCATGATGCAGTAACTCCGCGGCATTCAAATTTATCACCGCAAACAAACCGGCAACGGCGATTCCAATTCGACCTATCATTACGTTCATTCCTCGTCTGTTATCCGGAGTAATACCATGCCATCTGAAATTGCTTCTGAACTGCCCCCTGAAATTCTTGCCTTGTTGCCGCCTGAAACCGTTTCCGCTTTATCTATGCTGACACTCCCGGTGCTCATTGTCGGAAGCTTATTGATTTCCCTTCCGTTCGCGCTCGCCGGTTATTGGGTCGCGCGAAAAAAAGGCTTGAACGTGCGCTATTGGACCATTCTCGGTTTCGCGCTGGGACCGTTCGTGTTGCCGTTCCTGTTGTTCGTCAAGAAAAAAAATAACGGCAACAAAACTTAATGTGAATTCCGCGGCGCCAATAAATTACCTAAGGCTTTTTTAAGAATGCTGAATGATTCATGTGAATATTACCACCCCGATCAAAAAGCAGGTTTCGCACTCTTTACGAGTACAGCGAGCGGCGCTAATGTCGGTGCGCTGCAAGGCGGACGATTTTGATCGGCAGTTGAGTTTTTTCCACCTTAAAGTTCTGCCCTGCTCAGCAACAGCCCACTCATTTGAGGAGAGCGAAGATGCGTATTCGATTACAGCATTGTCACGGAGTTATCGGCGCGGTTTTTCTACTGGGCGGTTTGGCTAGTTACGCACCGGCGCAGGCGGCAAATTCATTCACGTTATTCGAATCCGGGCAGGTGCGGCCTCTGGCCTTGTCGCCCGACGGCAAACATCTCTACGCGGTCAATACCCCGGATGCGCGGCTGGAAATTTTTCGCGTTACCAAACATGGCCTGGACCATCGCGGCTCGGTCTCCGTGGGCTTGGAACCTGTGGCTGTCACGACCCGCTCCGATGACGAAGTGTGGGTGGTCAATCACCTGTCGGACAGCGTGAGCGTCGTGGACGTGCGCGAACCCGAACATGCGCAGGTCATACGCACCTTGCTGGTGGGCGACGAACCACGCGATATCGTGTTCGGCGGTCCCAAACATGATCGCGCCTTCATCACCACCGCGCATCGCGGCCAGAACAATCCGAACGATCCGCAACTCACTATCCCGGGCGTCGGCCGTGCCGACGTGTGGGTGTTCGATGCGAAGTCTTCCGGCAGCACGCCGCTGACCATACTCACCTTGTTCACCGACACACCGCGCGCATTAGCCGTGACGCCGGACGGTACGCGCGTATATGCGGCGGGTTTTCAAACCGGCAACCGCACCACCACATTATTTCAAGAACTGATCCCTGTGGGGGGCGAAGTCAATGGCGGCCTGCCTTCCACGCGCGTGGATGCGGCGGGCGAAGCACAGCCCGAGACGGGATTGATTGTAAAATTCAACGGTCAACACTGGGTCGACGAGCTGGGCCGCTCCTGGGACGACAAGGTGCGCTTTAATCTGCCCGACAAAGATGTATTCGTGATCGATGCCACGGCCACGCCCCCGGTGGCGGTCAGCGGTGCTGGCGGCGCATTCAGCGGCGTCGGTACGGTGTTGTTCAACATGACGGTGAATCCGGTCAGCGGCAAAGTCTACGTATCGAATACCGATGCGCAAAACCTGCGCCGCTTCGAAGGTTTCGGTACGCGTTTGGGCCGCGAACATACCGTGCAAGGCCATCTGGCGGAAAGCCGCATCACGGTGTTGAGCAACGGCGGCGTGCAACCGCGCCACCTGAATAAACACATCGACTACAACGTGTGCTGCGCCGCGCTGCCCAATGCGGAGAACGCCAAGAGCCTGGCTCAGCCGATGGACATGGTGGTGACGCGCGACGGCAAGATGTTGTTCGTCGCCGCGTTCGGCTCCAGCAAAATCGGCATGTTCAAAACCGCCGAGCTCGAAGCCGACAGTTTCGTGCCGGACACCGCCAACCAGATCGCGGTCAGCGGCGGCGGGCCTTCCGGCCTGGCGCTGGATGAAAACAACCGGCGCCTGTACGTGCTCACGCGCTTCGACAACAGCGTGTCCATCATCGACCTGAAACAAGGCAAGGAAACCGCGCACGTGGCGATGTTCAATCCCGAACCCGCCAGCATCACGCAAGGGCGCCGGCTGCTGTACGATGCGTCGCTGACGTCAAGTCATGGCGACTCGTCGTGTTCGAGCTGCCATATCTTCGGCGACTTCGACAGCCTCGCTTGGGATCTGGGCGACCCGGACAACACCACCATCAATAATCCCGGTCCGTTTTTATTGGGACCGACGATTAACTTTCCGCAGGGTTTCACCGCCACGCTCAATGGACATTTTCGCGCGTTGAAAGGCCCGATGACCACGCAGAGTCTGCGCGGCATGGCTAACCACGGCCCGATGCACTGGCGCGGCGACCGCACCGGCGGCAATGACGAACCCAGCGCGCAACCCGACAGCGGCGCGTTCAGCGAAGACCTCGCATTCAAGAAATTCAACGTGGCCTTCGCGGGCCTGAATGGACGCGACGCGGTGTTGACCGATGCGCAAATGCAAGCCTTCACCGACTTCATTTTGCAAATCACCTATCCGCCCAATCCCATCCGCAATCTGGATAACTCGCTGACGGCCGATCAAGCGGCCGGACGCGCGCTGTACTTCGGCCAGATTTCCGACACCTTCTTCAATTGCAATGGTTGTCATGTCCTGGACCCGGATGGCAATCGCCAGTTCGGCGTCGCCAAGCCGGGCTTCTTTGGCAGCGACGGGCGCTACACCTTCGAATCGGAGACGCAATTCTTCAAGGTGCCGCATCTGCGCAATATGTATCAAAAGGTCGGCATGTTCGGCATGGCGCAGGTAACGCAATTCTTCCTGCCCGGCGACAATGGTTTCAAAGGCGATCAGGTGCGCGGATTCGGCTTTTTGCACGATGGCAGCGCTGATACCTTGTTCCGATTTCATGGCTCCTTCGTGTTCCGCTTCCGCCCGGCCGGCGCGCTCAGTCCGGTGGATGGCGGCAATCCCGGCGGCTTCCCGTTCGTCGCCCCGGACCACCCGCTGGCAGGCACATTGAATCCGTTAGGTATCAAGATGCGCCGTCTGATGGAGCAGTTCATGCTCGCGTTCGACAGCAATCTGGCTCCGATCGTAGGACAACAGGTCACGCTCACGCGCAACAACACCGCCACTGCCGGGCCGCGTATTGACTTATTAGCGCAGCGCGCCGAAGCCGGCGAGTGCGAGCTTGTAGTAAAGGAAACCGGTGAACATGAACGCGGTTATCTTTATGGCGGCAGCGGCCAATTTAAAACCGACCGGGTACGCAAACCCCTCATCAGCGCGAGTGAATTGCGTGCGCGCAGCCGTGAGGCCGCACTCACCTACACCTGCGTGCCGCCCGGCTCGGGCATGCGCCTGGCGCTGGATCGCGACCTCGATGGTTACTATGACGGCGATGAACGTGCCGCCGGCAGCGATCCTGCCGACGCCAGCCGCGTGCCGCAGAGGGAACGGGATGACGACTAGCACAAGTCCTTTGCATTAGTGCCGACATAACTCTCAGCGAATGACGCGCGGGCAAGCCCGGGGCTGCCCCGCGTCATTTCATTTCGCGGAGATACATTATGACAAGCAGTTCGTTGATCCAACGTCTGGAAGACCTGAAAGCCAAGCAGAAAAAAATCGATGCCGCGTGGCGTAAAACCGGCGACAAGCCGCTGCTGGATTTTTTTGTCGAGATCATTCCCAAAACCCTCAATTGCGAGCGTTGCAGTATTTTTGTGCTGGACCCGGAGTCGGACAACATCTGGGTGCAAAGCGGCACCGGTTTGAAAGAACGACAGGTCGCCGTACCGCGTGGCGAGTCGTTGGTGGGCCAGGTGATTTCCAGCGGCGAAGCCCAGCTTGAATCCGATATGGAAAACCGCGCCGGTTCGCACGAATGGGTCGATATGCAGACGGGTTACATGACACGCAGCGCGTTATGTGTGCCGGTGCGCGGTGCCAACGCGGGTGAGGTCTACGGTGCGATCCAGGTCTTGAATAAACGCGGCATGAAATCGTTTACCGATGAAGACCAAAAAATCCTCGAACGTCTCGCCTTTCATATCCAGATGAACATCGAAAATATTTACCTGCATCAGCAATTGGCCAAGCTGCTTGCGGATACCCGCAAAACCATCGCCGCGCTGGAAAAACGCATCGCGCAACTTGAACTGAAGTAACCCGCCTCGCTTGCACCCAACACGTGTGCAGCTCGCGCTGCTGCTGCGCACTCATGTGCGGTTGTCATATGAACGATTTCCCCGTAGCGATATTCATAGCGTTCAAAGTTATTAAAGCGCATCGGAACTTCCCTCGATATCCCCTCTGACAATGCCAGCACGCGGTACTCGCATACCGCTACCTCGTGTGCGAGTTCTTCAGACGAACATGATTGCAGGCTTTGCAACTGAACATTCATCAGAAATGAGAGGAGTGGTTATGAAAAGAATGATCCCCATGTTGTTGGCATCAAGCGTGGTTGGCCTCAGCGGCTGCGGTGGTGGGAGCGGAAGTACCGAAACCACGACCGGTGGTGGTGGTGGCGGTGGTGGCGGCACGGTCGCAGGACTGGATATGCCGGTGACCCTAAGTGTGGTGACGCCCAAAGAAACATCATCGAATGCGCGCGTCATGGGATTGAAAGCAAATTATAAAGCCGTGCTTGCCGCGTTAAGTGACCCGGGGACTGACTACTCCACGGACGTTGTGCATACGCACGTGTTTGACAAATCGATCGAATCGCTGAGCACCGTCAATATGATCTTGTGTGTAATGGATCAGACGCGTGCCGCGGACATGGTGAACAAAGGCGCGTACATCGCGCTGGTCAATAATGCCAAATGTGAAACCGGCAAGAACCAGAGCAGCTCTGGTGAATCGGGCCAGTCCAGCGGACAAACCGTTGAGTTCGAAAAATGGACCATCAACTCGACGCGCGCCGACAATAGTTCGCCGATGATCGTAAAAATCTGGATGCCCAAGGAAAAGAAAAGCGGCGGCGGTAACACCAGCGCATCCGGCGGGGATGGATCAGGTGGTGGATCGAACCCGATGGATGAACAACAAATCCTGGTCGAAACCACGGTCACTGATGCGGTCAGCGACAGTAATCCGTTTGGCAAATTCACTCTGAATTTCAAAGGCGTGGTTGACGGCAGCGTTGTTGGGGGTACGGCGGGTATCGAAGTGCCGATGATGAAGGGTGCGTTGTTTACGGTATCGAACAGCGACGGCAAACCCGAATTCAAATTCATCGATCTCGCGGGAGCAGCGATGGGCGGCCTCAATGCCGGCATGGATTTCTCGCGTGAGGAATCCAGCCACGTGTTGCTCGATGACGCCAACGGCAACACCGGTAAGGCGATGACACATAGCGCCGAGTCGTACAGCTACGACGACGATATGGACCCGGGCACACCGAAAGTAACTCAGTCAAACTCCGATACTTTCGCGGTGGCATTCAATAGCGCGAATTTCCTGCGTCAATTCGACAGCAGCGACGATACCAAAGATGACACCATTTGTACCTCGCGCACGGACTTCAACTCCAGTGTGTGGCGCTACAACTTGTATCATGCCGCCGACGGCACATTTAACGGTAAAGCCGTTACCGCCGGCCAACGCGTTGAACTCGAATCAGGCTTTCCGTTCACCTACGACGGTAAATACGGCCACGTCGGATATTGGGGCGTATGGTACGAAGGCGGCGATCTGCCCGATGGAACGACGATTAAAAAAGTCGACTTCTCGGCCGGCACGTCCACCGATTACACTGTAAATGTCGCGCCCGGGCGCCTGGTGCATCGTCAAGCCAGTCAAGAAGCGCTGTCGCAGTATCAAGGCTATGAGTTCAACTACTGGGGTCAGCATCCGGTTTACTCGACATACTACGGACAATTCCACGTCACGGTTAACTCGAGTAATAACTTCGTAATCACTGATGCGTTTGCGTGGGGCGATAATGGTCCTGTCACATCCACGACCATCGATCATGATAACGACCCGAGCACGACACAAGTCGATGTTGCGGCCCCCATTACGCTGAGCGACGGTCAATACATGTGGCTATGGTCAGATGCGCTGGGCGGAAATATCACCTACGTGCAAGACGCCTCCGTGACCGACGCCAGTTTGCGTCAGGTTACGCTTTACTCGCAGGACTACGTGCTACCCACCGACAGCGTGTTCGGTTCCGGCAACAGCGTCACCGTGTACTGCTATGAGCATTGCGCCAAAGGCGGCCTGGTGCAATCCGGCGGTGCGACGGGTTACAACGTTGACTCGATGACCTCGCAGGATGAACTGTTCTATCCACCCATCACCATTTCCGATTGGAGCACCACACCTCCCACGATGAGCAGTCCTCCATATGCTTACACGGTGGAGAAATCCGGCGGCAAGGTGATCGTCAAGGATCATCTCGGCAATCTCGTCAGCGCCGACGGTCTTAATCTTACGGCTCTGGGTTACGACTGGGGCTTGAACACTGCTGAAATGGTCATTAGCACCGCAGGGATCAATGCGCCCTGGGACGTGTTCCAGGCCGCGGACTCCTACCGTTGGGAAACCGGTTCCAACCAATGGAACAAGCAAATCACGGTGGTTAAAACCTCCGACGGCAGCTATGCCTCATTCGACAAACCGCTGGAATTTAATTACACACACAGCACCGCCAACGACGCGAACGGTGATACTACCTTTGACGGCAAGAAATTCCGTCTGCAATACGGCGGTCCGGGCGAGTTGTGGGGCTTCCCCTGGGTTAATGATGCGGATGGCCGCTGGCATGCGTCCGTCACTCTGGCAGACCAAGCCGTCCTGACCGATGGGACCCATAACTTTGTCATTAAAGGCATGGAGAAAGAGCAAACCATGAAAGACCAGGACGATTCGTCGTGCTCGGCATTGAATGTCAACAGTCTCGCCACCACACTGCCGCTGCCCACCGCGGCGGATATCGGCACGGTTAGTTTCAAGCTCAGCGACAAACCGGTGGTTACCGCTGCCCCCGCCGTGATCGAAGGCGAACTGCAATAACATAAAGTCTCTATCGCATATCTAAGCTCCGGGTCGCAAGGTCCGGAGCTTTTTTTTGCATGCATTACCCGTTCAATGAACGTCCGCCGTCGACTG
Organism: uncultured Gammaproteobacteria bacterium; assembly: GCA_964532385.1. Lineage (GTDB taxonomy): Bacteria > Pseudomonadota > Gammaproteobacteria > SG8-11 > SG8-11 > UBA6921. Next base: position 14,261 of record CAZHHW010000019.1, read on the forward strand.
TCAATACTTGGCCCGTCGTGTACCCGGCGTCGCGGATCAAATACAACACGGCCTGTGCGATGTCGCTCGGTTCACCCTGGCGTTTTAGAAAGGTGCGCGACACGATGCGTTGCTTGGTAACTTCATCAAGGCCATGCTCCGGCCACAAAATAGCGCCCGGCGCGACAGCGTTGACGCGCACTTCCGGCCCTAACTCGCAGGCGAGCGCCTTGGTGAGCATGACCAACCCGGCCTTGGTGATGCTGTAAACCGGATAATTTTTCAGCGGCCGGTCGGCATGGATATCGGTGATGTTGACGATACAACCTTGCCTGCTGCGCAAAAATGGCGCGGCTGCCTGCGACAGGAAAAACGGCGCACGTAAATTGGCGCCGAATAAATCCTGCCACTGGCCTTCGGTAACGCTGCCCAGGGCGGTGGGATAAAACGCCGACGCGTTGTTGATGAGTGCGTCGAGCCTGCCCCACACCGCCGCGGCTTCGTCGACGATTTGCGGCACGCGACGCAAGTCCTGTAAATCTCCTTGCACCAAGGCCACGGAAGCGGGGCGCTGCGCGTTCAACTGCTGGGCAACAAGCTCCGCAGCTTCTTTTGAGCTTCGATAATGCAGCACCAGATTCGCACCCGCGGCATGCAGGGTCTGCGCAATTTGCGCGCCGATACGATGCGCACCGCCGGTAATCAGCGCCACCTGGTGCGCAAGTTTGCCGTTCGCTTCCATCCAGCCTCCTTTAAAATTTTCGCCCCACGCGACAGCTCACTGTACTGCATTCAGCCCGTGGACAAAATTCCAGTAGAATCCGCAACCATGATGAACAACCCGTTACCACTCCCTGAACCCGACGCCGCTGCGCACGCGTGCAGCGATCAGCTTACACAATTGATATGCGCTGAAATCGCGCGTGAACAACGTATCACTTTTCGCCGCTTCATGGAGCTTGCACTGTATACGCCGGAGCTTGGCTATTACATGAACGGTCTGCGCAAATTCGGAGCGGGTGGTGACTTTATTACCGCGCCGGAAATTTCGCCGTTGTTCTCGCGCTGTGTGGCACGGCAATGTGCCCAGATACTGCGTGCGTGCGACTTGCCCATGATCTTGGAAGCGGGCGCGGGCAGCGGCGTGATGGCCGCCGAAGTGCTGCTGGAACTTGAGCGTCTGGATGCGCTGCCGCAGCGTTATGCGATTCTGGAATTGAGCGGGAGCTTGCGTGCGCGTCAACATGCGACCCTGCAAACTCGCGCCGCACATCTGGCAGCGCGCGTCGTGTGGCTGGAACGTCTGCCGGAAGTCCCGTTCGAAGGCGTGATCCTCGCCAACGAATTACTGGATGCTATGCCGGCGCACCGCATTCATCTGCACGACGGTGGCGCGACGGAGCAGTACGTGACATGGGGAGGCGGACGATTTACCTGGGCCGACGGGCCGCTCAGCGACCCTGCATTACACGCAACCCTTGCGGCCCTGCCCGCCGATTTACCGCCCGGCTACACCACCGAAATCAATCTGGCCGCCGCCGCATGGATACGTTCGCTCGCTCCGTTACTGCAACGCGGCGCGTTCTTGCTGTTCGACTACGGATTTCCGGCCCGCGAGTTTTATCACCCGCAACGCAGCGGCGGCACACTGGCGTGTCACTACCGTCATCGCGTACACCACGACCCGCTGATCCTGGCGGGCTTGCAGGACATCACCAGTCACGTTGATTTCAGCGCGCTTGCACACGCCGCGCATGCGAGCGGTTTGCAGGTGGCGGGGTTTTCCAGCCAAACCTACTTTTTACTGTCCACCGGCATTGACCAGATGGCCGGTGAGCCGGCGCCGGACATCGAGCGCTGGCGTGTGGCGCAACAAATTCAGCAACTGACCTCGCCCGCCGAGATGGGAGAATTATTCAAGGTGCTGGCGCTCACACGCGATCTCGACATGGCGCTGGAAGGCTTTTCATTCCGCGACCAGCGCTCCCGCTTATAAACGTTAAGCTGTGACGCCATCGACGCGATGCGCTGCGGGATTTGCTACACTAAAATCCGATATCCCAATCGCGGGGAAATCCAGCTCATGGAAATCTCACAAATTACCGGCGCCGGCAAAGATCCGGTGGCGCACGTCGAAGAAGACAAGCAGTTAAAAGGCGTCGGTGCGATTCCCGTGGTGCAGCCGATTGGAAAAGACCAGAACGAAAAAAAGTCAACACCCGAAGAACTCGAACCATTATTCGAACATTTGCGGCATGAACCATTGCAATTATTGCTGCGTGCCGTCAGCGCGCGCCTGACGCAAACCTTCGGCGCGGCCGGCGCAGTACGCCACATCGCCCCCGCCGTCGAACAAGCGCTCACCCCGGAAGTCGTTTGCGGACGTATTTTAGTCTTGCTGGGCGCCGCGTTCGAAGGCTTCAAACTTCAGCGCACAGACAGTGAAATAGCCACCGTGTTAGCGGCATTTTTGCCGCTTGCAAATGACGCCCTGCAACAAGGCGGCATTGAAGCCCGCGAAGTGCTCAATAATCTCAACATGCTTGACGCATCCGCCGCTGCCGAGATCGATAACGCCGTCGCGCTCAGCCACACCGCTTTAGCTCATTTCCCCAGTTAGCATCCCGGCATTTCCGTCCTGCTGCAATTTTTCTTTCTCCCTGCCGCTATAATTTATACAGACACGGTTATTTCGGAGATGGAACATGGGTCAGCTTTTCCACGAAGCGCGCAACCGCTTGAAGCACGCCGCGAAGTATCTCGAACTCGATTCCGATGTCCTGGAGAAATTGAAGTATCCCAAAGAAACATTGGCGGCAAGCTTGCTGATCCGCATGGACGATGGCTCGCGCCGCTCCTTCAAGGCCTGGCGCTGCCGTTACGACGATACGCGCGGGCCGACCAAGGGCGGCATCCGTTACCATCCGTCGGTGTGTCTCGATGAAGTGATGGCGCTGGCTTTTTGGATGACCTTCAAATGCGCCGTGGTGAACTTGCCTTACGGCGGCGCGAAAGGCGGCGTCGCGGTGGAGGCGAGCACCTTGTCTAAATCCGAACTCGAGCGCTTGTCACGCGCTTATGTCCGCGCCTTTGCCAATTTCATCGGGCCGGATCGTGACATTCCGGCGCCGGACATGTACACCAATGCGATGATCATGGGCTGGATGGCAGATGAATACAGCACCATCGTCGGCCATCCCAGCCCCGCGGTGATCACCGGCAAACCTTTGCAACTGGGCGGTTCGCTGGGACGCGAGGACGCCACCGGACGCGGCGGTTACTATGTGCTGCGCCATCTGGAAAAAGAGCTGGGCATCACACCGGAAAAAACCCGCGTGATCGTGCAAGGGTTCGGTAATGTCGGCTACCACTGCGCGCGCCTGTTGCACGCCGACGGTTATCGGATTGTCGGCCTGTCCGATTCCACCACTGCGATCTATGCGCCCGACGGCATGGACCCGCTTACCGTTCGGGAACATAAAAAACTCACCGGCTCCCTGCGTGGCGCGCCCGCGCAAGGCCGGGTGCAGGAAACCTCCAACAAGGCCCTGCTTGAAATGGAATGCGATATCCTGGTTCCGGCGGCGATGGAAAATCAGATCGATGCGCAAAACGCGCCCAATGTGCAGGCGCGCATCGTTCTGGAAATGGCCAACGGACCGGTCACGCCCGGCGGTGACCAGGCCCTCAACAATAACGGCGTGATCGTCATCCCGGATATTCTTGCCAATGCCGGTGGCGTGACCGTGTCGTATTTCGAATGGGTGCAGAACAAAGCCGGATATTACTGGACCCTGCCGGATGTGCATGCGAAGTTGCAGCACATCATGGAGCCCGAAGCGCGCCGCGTGTGGGATGTCAAACGCGAAAAGGAAATCGACATGCGCACCGCGGCCTACGTGCATGCATTGGAACGCATCGCGTCCGCAGTCACCGCGCATGGCGGCAAGGCCTATTTCAGCTCGTAGCGCCCGTCACGGAACTGTCATAATGAGCCACTACGATGACGGCCATGTGACAAACACTTTCCACCTGTGGAAACACCGTGACAACCTCCATACTGATTGTTGAAGACGAACCGGCCATTCGCGAGATGGTGCGCTTCGCGCTGGAACGCGCCGGATTCGCGTGCCGCGAAGCCGGCGACAGCGAACGCGCGCTGGTGGCGATCGCCGACCGCTGTCCCGATCTGGCGCTGATCGACTGGATGTTGCCGGGCATGAATGGCATTGACCTGGCACGCCGCCTCAAGCGTGAAGATGCGACCAAGGAATTGCCGCTGATCATGCTGACCGCACGCGGCGAAGAAGACGATCGCATTCGCGGCCTGGAAGTCGGCGCCGACGACTACATCGCCAAACCCTTTTCACCCCGCGAGTTAGTCGCGCGCATCAAGGCGGTGATGCGGCGTTACCAACCCCACAGCGGTGAAGCGCCGATCATTGTGGGCGATTTAAGTCTGGATCCCACCAGTTATCGCGTGACGGCCGGCGAGACCGTGTTGGATATGGGGCCGACCGAATTTCGTCTGCTATTATTTTTCATGACGCACACCGAACGGGTTTATAGTCGCACGCAGCTCCTGGACCAAGTGTGGGGCAGCAATGTGTATGTCGAGGAACGCACCGTCGACGTGCATATCCGCCGCCTGCGCAAAGCCCTGGAAGCGCACGGTCATGATCGTTACATTCAAACCGTACGCGGAGCGGGTTATCGCTTTTCCGCAAAGGATTAATTTTGCTCGACCACTGGATTGCAGAGCTCTGGCGCTTGGGCGTGCTGGCCACAGCAGGCTTAATGGTCGGCATTTTCAGCGATAACATCGCGCTGGGGCTGTTGATCGCCCTGGTCATCCATCTCGCCTACCACTTGTACCGTTTGTACTGCCTGGATCAATGGCTGCGTCTGCATCGCAATTCCGAACCGCCGGAAATCGGCGGTGTATGGGAAGATGTCTATCACGCCATTTATCAACTCCAACAACGCAGCCGCACGCACAAACGCCGTCTCGCCGCGCTGCTAAGCCGTTTTCGCGAAGCCACGTCGGCCATGCCGGATGCCACCGTGGTACTCAAACAACATGGTGAAATCGAGTGGTTTAATAGTGCTGCTTCACGCCTGCTCAATCTGGATGCGCACGATGTCGATCATCGTATTGAAAGTTTTATCCGTCATCCGGACTTCATCGCCTATCTGCGCCGGCGTGAATACGCGCAGCCGCTGGTATTGCCTTCGCCCAAAGACAATCAGGTCACTTTATTAATTCACGTGGTGCCCTATGGTGACAATCAACGTTTGCTGATTGCGCGCGACATCACCCATGTGCAGCGTCTGGAACATATTCGCCGCGATTTCATTGCCAATGCTTCACACGAGCTGCGCACTCCGCTGACCGTCATCATGGGTTTTCTTGAAACCATGGTGGACGGCAAGGATGCCTGCGCGCAGCAATGGTCGCGGTCGCTGCAATTGATGCAAGAACAAACCGAACGCATGCAACTGATCGTGCAACACCTGTTGCTGCTGTCACGTCTGGAAACCGACAACAGCATCCAGCGCCGTGAAAGCGTGTCGGTGCCCGCGATGCTGGTCGCCATCAAGGAAGAGGCGGTGTTATTGAGCGCCGCTCAGCACCATGTCATCGAACTCGAATGCGACGACACTCTGTGGCTGCGCGGTAATACGGAAGAACTGCGCAGCGCATTTTCCAATCTGGTATTTAACGCGGTGCAATACACGCCAGCCCAGGGCGTCATTCGTATGCGTTGGTACGGCGACGAGAGCGGTGTGCATTTCGTGGTCGCCGACACCGGCATCGGTATTCCCTCGCATCATATTCCACGCTTGACCGAGCGCTTTTACCGTGTGGATGCCGCGCGTTCGCGCGAAGTCGGCGGCACCGGCCTGGGCCTTGCGATTGTGAAGCATGTATTACAACGCCACGAAGCCAAGTTGCGCATTGAAAGCGTCATGGAGCAAGGCAGCACCTTTAGCTGTGATTTCCCTGCGACTCTGATCGTGCGCAAAGAACTTAAGCCTGAGCCCTAGGGCTTAGCTCTCATCCTCGATCCAACATTTCATAAACCTATACTCTTTCCCGTCACATTACTGTAACAACGCTTTGTCACAGTAGCATCTCGACTAACATTCAATTGCATGCGCAATACCTTTGATGACATCAGGAGCAAACCCATGAAGCTGAAAAAAATTCTCACGGCGGTGAGCATCGTATCCGTATGCGCATCCAGCACCCTAGCCTATGCCGTGGTCGACCCGGCGCTCCCCGTCTACAGCAAAGCCAGCGGCGTCTCCGGCAACCTGTCGAGTGTCGGCTCCGATACGCTCGCCAATCTGATGACTTTGTGGGCCGAGGACTACAAACGTGTCTACCCTAATGTCAACATCCAAATCCAGGCCGCCGGTTCATCCACCGCACCGCCTGCCTTAACTGAAGGCACGGCCAACATCGGCCCGATGAGCCGCGAAATGAAAGATAAGGAAACCGAAGCCTTTGAGAAAAAATTCGGTTACAAACCCACCGCAATTCGCGTCGCCATCGATGCACTCGCGGTCTTCGTACACAAAGACAACCCGATCAAAGGCATGACCATGGAACAGGTTGATGCGATTTTCTCCTCCACGCGCAAGTGCGGCGGCAAAGACGATATAACGCGCTGGGGTCAATTGGGTTTGACCGGCGGCTGGGCCACCCGCGACATGCAATTGTTTGGTCGCAACTCGGTCTCGGGTACGTACGGCTACTTTAAAGAACATGCATTATGCAAAGGCGATTTCAAGAACAACGTGAATGAACAACCGGGTTCTGCATCAGTCGTCCAATCGGTGTCTGCCTCGCTTAACGGCGTGGGTTATTCCGGCATTGGCTACAACACCTCAGGCGTGCGCGCCGTGCCGCTCGCCAAAGCAGGCAGCACTGAATTTATCGAAGCGACCGAAGAAAATGCCCTCAAGGGCACCTTTCCACTGTCACGCTTTCTGTTTATCTATGTAAATAAAGCGCCGAACAAACCCCTGCCGCCGCTGGAAATGGAATTTCTCAAAATGGTGCTATCGAAGACTGGCCAGGAAGTGGTCGTCAAGGACGGGTATGTGCCGATGCCCAAGAAAATCGTCGACAAGGAATTAGAGAAGCTCAAATAAACGCCGTTCAATCCGGTGAATGAACACCCCCGCCGCTGCGGGGGTTTTTATTCCTATATCGCTTCGACCTCCGCGTTTCAGCAGTATTACAAATTGGTTTCACGGGTCATGCCTTTGTAACATTAGTGTCATATTCGCTCGCTAACATGGCCTGCGATGAATGGCCCAACCGAAGTACGACACTCTATTATTCCGCCCGTCAGCGATCGCGTGCGCCATCGCCGGCGCGCGTGGCGCATGTTTAAAGACAGCTTTGCGCGTTACTTTGTCGGCATCGGCGGGGTCGGCGCGATCATCGCCATTCTGTTGATCTTCTTTTACCTGGTGTATGTCGTAATTCCTTTGTTTGGCGGCGCGAGCATGGAAGTTGCGCGCCGCTTTGCCGTGCCGGGCGGTGGTGAAACCTTGCAGTTGTCCATGGATGAACAGACTGAAATCGGCTTGCGTTATACCCACGATGGCCATGTGCTGTTTTTCCACACGCTCGATGGCGCGCTGATCTCGGATCAGACCATTCCGCTGCCCGCCAATACCCGCGTCACCAGCTTTGCGGCCGGCGCACCGGGAAGTGAATTCGCCGTTTTTGGCTTATCCAACGGCTGGGCGATCGCGGTCAAGTCCAGTTATGCGGCAACTTTTGCCGAAGGCCAACGCACCATTACACCCCGCCTGGAGTTCCCTTTGGGGATTGCGCCAATTGTGGTCGATCTTAATGGTCAAGCCCTGGTACAACTGGCCGCGCAGCACGAAGGCGAGCGCACCACGCTGGTGGCTGCCACCCAGGATAATCGCGTCCTGTTGACCAGTTTCGAACGTGCCGAAGCGATGCTCGGCGAGGACGGCGAATTAACCGCAACCACACGCGAAGTACAGCGCTCTCTGGAACCTGTAACCCGCATTTTGCTCAATCCGGAACAACGCCGTCTGTATATTGCCGACCGCAGCGGGCGCATTACTTACGTCGACGTACACGACCAGAGCAAACCGCGTGTGGTGCATAGCCTGAATGTGACGGAGAGCGGCTTGCAGATCACGTCACTGGAATTTTTAAGCGGCGGGATTTCATTGCTGGTGGGATTATCGGATGGCAGCATCGGGCAGTGGTTTCCGGTGCGGGACACCCATGGCAATGAACTGCTCACCAGCATTCGCACGTTCAAGGAACGCAGTTCTGCAATCAAGATCATCGTTCCTGAATTTTCGCGTAAAGGTTTCATAACGAGCGATGATGCAGGTTATCTGGGCCTGTACCACAGTACCGCGCACCGCACTTTGCTGGTGGAACCCGCAGCCACGACCGCCCTGAAACATATGGCGATCGCACCGCGCGCGAACGCGCTGCTGACCGAAGATTCCAACCAGCAACTCGCATTCTGGAAAATCCACAACGAGCACCCCGAGGTTTCTTGGTCATCGCTGTGGAACAAGGTCTGGTACGAAAGCTATGACGAGCCCAAATGGCTATGGCAGTCGTCAGCCTCAACCAATACATTCGAACCCAAATTCAGTTTCACGCCGCTGGCCTTCGGCACGCTCAAAGCCGCTTTTTACGCCATTCTGGTAGCGGTGCCGCTGTCCCTGCTGGGTGCGATTTACACCGCGCATTTCATGTCGGCGCGCATGCGTGAAGTCGTCAAACCCACGGTCGAAATCATGGGCGCCGTGCCCACCGTGGTGCTGGGTTTTCTGGCCGGCTTATGGCTTGCACCGTTCGTGGAAAAATATTTGCCGGGTGTTTTCAGCACCTTGCTGATTGTGCCTGTGGGGGTATTGCTGTTCGCCTATGCATGGCGCGCACTACCCTTGTCAATACGGTCACGGGTGCCAGAAGGCTGGTATGCGGCCTTGCTGATTCCCTTGATCATTGCGATATCCTGGGCGGCGCTGGCGTTTAGTCCCACCATGGAACTCTGGTGGTTCGGCGGCGACATGCGTTTGTGGCTGGCCGACGAGCTGGGCATCGCCTTTGACCAGCGCAACTCGCTCATCATCGGTATCGCCATGGGTTTTGCAGTGACACCGACGATTTTTACCATCGCCGAAGATGCGATCTTCAGCGTACCGCGCCAACTGGTTAATGGTTCGTTGGCGTTAGGGGCCACGCCTTGGCAAACGCTGTGGCGGGTGGTGTTGCTCACCGCCAGTCCCGGAATTTTTTCCGCCATCATGATCGGTCTGGGCCGCGCGGTCGGCGAAACCATGATCGTGCTGATGGCCACCGGCAATACCCCGGTCATGGATTTTTCCGTGTTCTCGGGCATGCGCACCCTGTCGGCCAATATCGCGGTGGAAATGCCCGAGTCGGAATTGGGCAGCACGCATTACCGTTTACTGTTTCTGGCCGCGCTGGTTTTATTCATGTTCACCTTCCTGTTCAACACCGCCGCGGAAACCGTGCGGCAGCGGTTGCGCCGCAAATACAGCTCACTGTAGGAATTATTATGCGCGCCTGGTTCCGCAGTGGTTCACCCTGGATTTGGCTTACCGCCTCGGCGGTCAGCGTCAGCCTCATCATGGTGCTGGGTTTGTTGGGCATGATCACTTACCAGGGCATGGGCTATTTTTGGCCGCATGAAGTTCTGGAGCTGCAATATCAGGAACCCGGGCGCGAGCCGGTGCGGCTGATCGGCGAATTCAGCGATCATGAACAGGTTTCCGCGACCCGCTTGCGCGAATCCGGCCTTGACGTGCCCGCGGCGGTGCAGCGTGTTAATCGTTTTCTTGTCAAGACCGGAAACCGTGAATTACCGGGCGGCGATTTCCGCTGGATTACCGATTTAGGCATGCGCGGACAAACCCTACCTAATGATGTGATGGTGCTGGAACGCCGCGAGTGGGGTAATTTCTACGGCTATTTGCGCGCGGTAAAAGAAGGCGGGACCGTGGTGGCGCAGGGCGAAGCGGCATGGCCCGCGCTGCGCGAACGTTTGCAGCGCGCGTTGGATTTGTACGAACGCATTCACGCCATTGAAAAATCCGACATCGGCGCCGTCAATTACGAGATTGAAAAACTGCGCCTGCGCGAGCGCCGCCTGGAACTGAACGGCGATACCGATGCAGCCAAACGGGGGCAAATTGCCGAGCAGCGCGGCGAGCAGCAGGCACATTACGATTTGTTGCAAAAACAATTGGCCGATCTACATCAAGAATTCAGCCGCGACAGTTTAAGCGCCGAGGTCGCCGACGGCCGTATTGTCGATGTCCAACTTGCCAAAATCGTACGGTTCTATCAACCCAACACCATGTCGATCTTCGCTAAGATCGGCCATTACCTGCACAAGATTTGGGAATTCATCTCCGAAGACCCGCGTGAAGCCAATACCGAGGGCGGCGTATTTCCCGCCATTTTCGGCACCGTCATGCTGGTGCTGAGCATGTCGGTTCTGGTAACCCCGTTCGGCGTCATCGCGGCCGTGTATTTGCGCGAGTACGCCAAGCAAGGTGTCTTGACCCGCACCATTCGCATTGCGGTGAATAACCTGGCCGGGGTGCCCGCGATTGTTTATGGTGTATTTGGCTTGGGATTTTTCGTGTATTTCATGGGTGGCGGAATTGATCAGTTATTTTTTCCGGAGGCCTTGCCGCATCCCACCTTCGGTACCGGTGGTGTGCTGTGGTCATCGCTGACACTCGCCATTCTTACCTTGCCGGTGGTCATCGTCGCCACCGAAGAAGGACTGGCGCGTATTCCGCGCTCGATCCGCGAAGGCAGCCTGGCCTTGGGCGCTACCAAACTGGAAACGCTGTGGCGCACGGTGCTGCCGATGGCAAGCCCCGCCATCATGACCGGCGTGATTCTGGCCGTGGCGCGTGCGGCCGGCGAGGTCGCGCCGCTGATGCTGGTGGGCGTGGTGAAACTGGCGCCCTCCATGCCGGTCGATCTGAATGCGCCGTTCGTGCATCTGGATCGTAAATTCATGCACCTGGGATTTCACATTTACGACGTCGGTTTTCAAAGCCCCAATGTGGAAGCCGCGCGTCCCCTGGTGTTCGCCACAGCCTTGCTGCTGGTGCTGGTGATCGTGCTGCTTAATCTTGCAGCCATCAAAATTCGCAATCATCTGCGCGAAAAATATCGCGCGCTGGACGGGTAATCACTATGGCAACTTTCACCCACGGCCTGGACGCCTCGATTCTCGACCGCTCCATGCAATCCACCAAACTGGCCGATCTGCACAAGAGCATCGAGGTGAGCAACCTTGATCTTTATTACGGCACCAAGCACGCGCTAAAAAATGTCAACATGGTGTTGCCGCGGCATCGCGTCTCGGCTTTCATCGGCCCGAGCGGCTGCGGCAAATCGACCTTGCTGCGTTGTTTCAATCGCATGAACGACCTCGTCGACGGGGTGCGCATCGAAGGCAAAATCGCACTGGAAGGCCAGAACATCCACGACCGCTCGGTCAACGTCGCCGACTTGCGTCAGCGCGTCGGCATGGTGTTCCAGAAGCCCAATCCGTTTCCCAAATCCATCTATGAAAATGTCGCCTATGGCCTGCGTATCCAGGGTGTTTCAAAACGCCGTGTGCTGGACGAAGCGGTGGAAAACGCATTACGCAGCTCAGCGCTGTGGGAAGAAGTAAAAGAACGCCTGCATGACAATGCCTTGAGCTTGTCGGGTGGCCAGCAGCAGCGTCTGGTCATTGCGCGCGCCATTGCGATCGAACCGGAAGTGCTGTTGCTCGACGAACCGGCTTCGGCGCTGGACCCCATCTCGACACTTAAAATTGAGGAACTAATCTACGAATTGAAGTCCAAATACACGATCGTGATCGTCACGCATAACATGCAGCAGGCGGCGCGCGTGTCGGATTTTACGGCCTTCATGTACCTCGGAGAACTGATCGAATTTGACGCGACCGCGACCTTATTCACCAATCCCAAGAAAAAGCAGACCGAAGATTATATTACGGGACGTTACGGTTAACCGATATGATAGTGGTCAGGGTGCGCAATGCGTTCCCTTTAATTTACGCGAGGAAACGAGTTAATGGACAAACCCAGCAGCAGCACGCACATCTCACATCAATACAACGCCGAGCTGGAAGACATCCGCAGCCGCGTGCTTGCCATGGGCGGTTTGGTCGAACAACAACTAGCCAACGCACTCACCGCCCTGGTGGAAAGCGATGTCGCCATGGCCGAACTGGTGCTGTCCACCGACTATAAAGTCAATGCGATGGAAGTCACCATCGACGAGGAATGCACGCACATCATTGCGCGCCGCCAGCCCACCGCAAGCGACCTGCGCCTGATCATGGCGGTGATCAAAACCATCACCGACCTGGAACGCATCGGCGACGAAGCCGAGCGCATCGGCCGCATGGCGTTGCAACTTTCCAAAGTCGGCACGCTCAAAAAGCAGTGCATGGAACTGGAAAACATGGGCGCGCAGGTGAAAAAAATTCTGCATGATTCGCTCGACGCGTTTGCCCGCAACGATCCGCAAGCGGCGTTACAGGTCGCACGCAGCGATCTGCAAATCGACCGCCAATACGAAAGCATCATGCGCCAGCTCATCACCTTCATGATGGAAGACCCGCGCTCGATTCCGCGCGCGCTCGACGTCATCTGGTCTGCCCGCGCGCTCGAACGCATCGGCGACCGCGCCCGCAATATCTGCGAATACGTTATCTACCTGGTAAAAGGTAAAGACGTGCGCCATATCAGTCTGGAACAGATCGAGCAGGAAACCCTGCGCAATCAGTAGCGGTAGCCCCTAGCACGTTTTAAGTCACAATACAGTCTTTTTTCCATCACTCGTTTGCCACATGTGTGTGCTGTAATCGTTTGCAATATCAGCTGCACACTATCTGACAACAATAGGAGATGGAAAAAAATGAATATAGTCACCCGGTTATTGACTGCAATTTTCAGCATTGGACTCGACACCCCGGATGACTCCCACAATCACCTTGAAGCCTTACATGGCGACAGTGCATTGATCCGGCTGGTATGCGAACTACGCGATTTGAAAATCGAGCTGGGACGAACCGAGACCACGGCGAGCTGACCGGACGAAATTAGCACCGCCCTGACTTTATGATGGCGTGGTTTTGTTGGCGCCCGGCATAGCGAGCGTTACCAGCAATCTACGGTAAACTTTTTCCATCGAACACATCGTATTGCAGCGATAAAGGGTCGAGCCCGTCAATACAACCCACATTGACACGGTAGTGCCCCATTTTTCTGGACGATTCGTGAAACGGATAAATTCCGCACTGCTTACAAAAGTAGTGTTTCGCGGTTTTCTGACCAAATTGATATAACCCCAGCATCCCGTCTTGCGCTTCAATCGTAAATTTATCCGGCGGAATGACTTGCTGCGACATTAGCGCCCCTTTCCGAATACATATTGAACAGTTACACCGAATCCCGCGCGTAATCGCCTCGCCTTCGAAGGTGAACCGAATCGCACCGCAGTGACAGCTTCCCCGGTAATGTTCAGTCATGATGTTCTCTTTACGATAGCCGCTAACACAAAACCGCTACCCCACATTTAGCAAGTCGTTGGTGCTCACCCATTCCCTAGCCCTCTTCACCGCCGCCCGCACCTGCGCGGGCGCCGTGCCGCCGATGTGGTTGCGCGCGGCAACCGAGCCTTCCAAGGTTAGAACGCCGAAAATGTCTTGCTCGATCACCGCGGAAAATTTTTGCAGCTCGGCGAGCGACAGTTGCGCCAGATCTTTGCCCTGCTCGATGCCATAACGCACGCTCTTGCCGACGATTTCGTGCGCATCGCGGAAGGCGACGCCTTTGCGCACCAGGTAGTCGGCGAGGTCCGTGGCGGTTGCGTAGCCACGGCGGGCCGCTTCGCGCATGTTGTCTTTTTTCACCTGCATGAGCGGGATCATGTCGGCGTAGACACGCAAGCAAGCGTGCACGGTGTCGATGGCATCGAACAGCGGTTCTTTATCTTCCTGGTTGTCCTTGTTGTAGGCGAGCGGCTGGCCTTTCATCAACGTCAGTAACGCGGTGAGATGGCCGTACACGCGGCCGGTTTTGCCGCGCACCAGCTCGGGCACATCTGGATTTTTTTTCTGCGGCATGATGGACGAGCCGGTGCAAAACCCGTCGCCCAAATCCACAAAGTTGAATTGCGTGGACGACCACAGCACCAACTCTTCGGAGAAACGCGACAGGTGCATCATGATCAGGGAGCAAGACGCGACAAATTCAATCGCAAAGTCACGGTCGCTGACTGCATCCAGCGAATTCTCCGCGAGCGCCGCAAAACCCAGCAACTGCGCGGTATAGGCCCGGTCGATCGGATAGGTCGTGCCCGCCAGCGCGGCCGCACCCAGCGGTAATACGTTCACGCGCTTGCGGCAATCTCGCAGGCGTTCGCTGTCGCGGCGCAAATTCTCGAACCACGCCAGCATATGGTGCCCGAACGTGACAGGCTGGGCGGTTTGCAAATGCGTGAAGCCGGGCAGGATGGTATCGGCTTCGCGCTCGGCAACATCGATCAGCGCGGTTTGCAGCCGTGCAAGTTGCGCGAGCAGCACGTCGATCTGTTCGCGCAGATACAAACGCACATCGGTTGCGACCTGATCGTTACGCGAACGCCCGGTGTGAAGTTTCTTGCCGGCCTCGCCGATGCGCGCGGTCAAACGCGCTTCGATATTCATGTGCACGTCTTCGTAACTCACCGACCATGCGAACTCGCCGCGTTCGATTTCGGCGCGGATTTCATCCAACCCCTTCACGATGGCATCGCATTCGATTTGCGTGAGCACGCCAACCTTGGTCAACATGCGCGCGTGCGCAATTGAGCCCCGGATGTCCTGCGCATAGAGCCGCTTGTCGAAATTTACCGACGCGGTGAACGCTTCGACGAACTTATCGGTGGGCTGATCGAAGCGCCCGCCCCAGAGTTTGGTTTCATTTTTTTCTTGGGTCATGAGAACGTCCGTTGACAGTATAAAAACCCTCCCCTCCTCATTTTCGAGGCCGCTATCGCGCATCCTGCGCTTCGCGGCACTTGCACATCCCTGTGCGGCGGAGGGGTGCCCCGAAGGGGTGGGGTGGTTGTTGGCGTTAAAGAAATCTTAACTGCGACCACCCCGTCGCCTACGGCGCCACCCCTCCTCGAAAATGAGGAGGGGTGAGTTAGCTGGAATCGCGCAAGTATACCCGAGGCTCGTCACGCCCTGCGACCCATGGCGACGGCTCTCTTCAAATCCGCCTACACTTTACCGATAGACATAAGCCGTTGCTTTTGGAGCATCCCTTTGAATGAGTCCGTGCGCCGCCCGCGCGATGCGTTTTTTCTACCCAACTTCTGCGACGTGCGCATGGTGTTTGCCGTGGTCGTCATCGGCGAGCTGTTGGCATTTGTGTTGACCCTGGCGCCGTTCGCACCGGGTGGCGAGCGTTGGAGCCAGCTCAGTGTCATCTCGTTGTTCGTACAATGGGTCGGGCTGACCAGCGCCGCCGTGCTGTGTTACACACGACTGTATCTGGGCCGCTTGCGCGAAAATACCGCCGCTACCTTAAGCTATGTTTTGCTGCTGTTGGTCACACTGGTGCTGAGCGAGGCCGCCTACCGCATTGCCTTGCTGACCGGGTATGGTTGGGAAATCACGCCCTATTGGCATGCGGAACTGTTGCTGCGTAACCTGGCCATCAGCGCGGTCGTGAATGCTGTCACGCTGCGCTACTTCTATGTGCAGCATCAGTGGCAGCAGCAGGTCAAAGCCGAATCGCTCGCACGTATCGCGGCATTGCAGGCGCGCATTCGTCCGCATTTTCTATTTAACAGCATGAACACCATCGCCAGCCTCACGCGCAGCGACCCGGTCCTGGCCGAGGAAGCAGTGATCGATCTGGCGGATCTGTTCCGCCACAGCCTCGCCGACGCCGGCCAGCAAGTCACCCTGGCGGAAGAATTCGAACTGTCACGCCGTTATTTGCGCATCGAACAATTGCGCTTGGGCGAACGCCTGCGTGTGGACTGGGATGTGGCTGCCCTGCCCGGCGATGCGCTGCTGCCGCCGCTGAGCGTACAACCTTTATTGGAAAATGCGGTTTATCACGGCATCGAAGCGCTCGCCGGCGGCGGCACCATTCGCGTGCACGGGCAACGCGACGGCGCCACCCTGGTATTGAATATCGACAATCCCGCACCCGAGAAAAACATCAAGGCGCGCAGCGGCAATCGCATGGCACTTGAAAATATCCGGCTGCGCTTCGAAGCGCTGCACGGCGCACACGGTCAGTTGCGTACCGAGCAGCACGAACACAGCTTCCATGTCGAGTTACGCTTCCCCTACATGACCCAACCCTTATGAAAATATTAATTGTCGATGACGAACCCCTGGCGCGGAAACGCCTGCAACGCCTGCTGGAAGAAATCGGCGGCTGCCACGTGGCCGGCGAAGCCGGCAACGGCACCGATGCACTGCGGCGCAGCAGCGAATTGAACCCGGACATTGTGCTGCTGGACATCCGCATGCCCGAAATGGACGGCATCGAAACCGCCAAACAGCTCGCGCGCCTGCCCAATCCGCCAGCCATCGTGTTCGTGACCGCCTTTTCCGACCACGCACTCAGCGCATTCGAAGCGCACGCCGTGGATTATCTGGTTAAACCCATCCGCAAAGAGCGGCTGGAACAGGCGCTTGCTAAAGCACACACGCTGAATCGCGCCCAGCTCGCCACCTTGGCAAAAGCGGACGCGGCGCCGGCCGGACGCTCGCACTTGAGCGTCACGGTGCGCGGCAATATGGAACTGATCCCGCTCGACGATATTTTTTATTTTCATGCCGACCAGAAATACGTGCGGGTGCGCTCGGCGCGCGGCGAGGCGCTGATCGAAGACTCGCTGAAACAACTCGAAGACGAATTCCCCGCGCGCTTCATTCGCATCCACCGCAACGCGCTGGTCGCGGTGGCGCATATTGCCGGCATTGAAAAAGACAATACTGGACACTGTTATCTGAAGCTGCGCCACAGCGACGAAAAACTGGAAATCAGCCGGCGCCTGCTGCCTGAGGTGCGGCGGCATTTGAAAAGCTGATAAACCAACCCCCTAAGGCACGTGTGCAAGAATTGCGTGCGCATAGCCTGCAAGCGGCACCCGCACCGCGGAGCGGCCGCCGACATCCTCGGCGGTGAACTGGTGTTGCGGTTGCAGCAAATCCCTCAGCAGGGTGCCGGGTGGCGTTAAATTCCGATCTAGCGTGATGTAGTCATTGCGTGCAGCGGCATCAAGATTGAGCGCCACCAGAATTTCTTCGCTATCGAGGATGCGCGAGTAAGCCAGCGTGCAGCGGCCATCAATGGGGTAACCAAAACCGATTCCGCTGCCGGAGAGCTCACGAAAATACTGGCGGCCGTAACGCAGTGCGCTACGTTCCGCGCGTATCTGTGCCACCGCTTGGATACCCCGATAGAGAGAATGTTGCGGATTGAAGAAATGCCGTCCGCTCGAATCGAAGGCGCCCCAGCTCCCACCGAACATGCATTCGCGCACGTAACTGTCGTCGGGGCCGCCGCCGTCGAATGCTTGCTCGGTGCCATAGTAAACACAAGGCACGCCTAAACTGGTCAGCAAGTAGGTGACGGCAAGTACCGCTTGTTCAGGATGCGGGTTCGCGTGATTGAAGCGCCGGTACGGGCGCGCCATCTGGTCATGGTTATCGACGAAGGTCACAAAATAACGCCCGGCCGCGCCGTGATCGGTGTAGCGATCACGGAACGCCTCGTAGCGCGCGCGCAGCACAGCAGGATTGGTGAAGCCTTTAATGACGTCCTCAAGCGAAAAATACAGCGGAAAATCCAGTGCGGCATCGAGCGATGGAAAGCGCTCATTGGTGCCCTCGATGCGAGCGTTGCGACCCAGGTACTGGCCGATGGTGTCGTCGTCGGCGACGATCTCGCCGAACAAAAAGAAATTCTGTTTGCCCAGCCGCTGGGTATATTCGCGGATCGCATTGCAAAAAATCGCCGTGGCCGAGTTTTCCAGATGCTTGACCGTATCGATACGAAATCCGTCAAGATCCGCGGCCGCAATCCAGTACTTGTGAACTTTGATCAGGGTATCGAGCACCTGGGCTTGCGTAATATCGAGTTCTTTCAGACTCAGGAAATCGCCGTTGCGCGCTTGCGCGGCATCCATCCAGTCGCGAATTTGTCCGCGCCGTTTAAATGCGCCCGGCGATTGCAGCTCGCGCGGCCAGATCGCATCGTTGTTTTGCAACCCGGCCGCCGGGTCGGCCTCGCGCCATTCGCCAAATGGAAATGTCTGACCCTCGAAGTAGTAATACGGGAAATCTCCGGGATAGGCCCACACGTCGCCGCTGTGATTGATGACTACATCAAGGATCACGTACATATCCCGGGCATGCGCCTGCCGGGTGAGTTCGCGTAAATCCGCCAGCGTGCCGAAGCGCGGATCGACCTGTAGAAAATCCTGAATGCCGTAGCCGTGATAACTGCCGGGTTGATCCTGGCGATTTTTCAAGATCGGGCTAATCCATACCGCGCCGCACCCCAGGCCTTTGATATAGTCGAGCCGGCGCGTAATGCCTTTGAGATTTCCGCCCTGAAAAATATTCCGCTGTAAAATGTCTCGACCTGTACCCTCATGTTCCGGTTTGAAAGGAGGGATATCCGGCGCATTATTGTCAAAACGGTCGACCAGCAGGAAATACATGATATGGTCACGCCAATCGCGCGGTGAGGGTGTAAGCCGGACATCGACGGGAAAATCAATTTCGGAAACAGAACGGGGCGAATTGGCCATGGACTTCCCCTGCGGGTAGATATGATGCGCAGATGTTAAGAATAACGAAGGTCTTAAATAAATCCGGCGAACAGCCGATGATGTCCACCTCATGATTACATATTTAGATGCCTACATAATTGTAGACAAATTTATATTTAAGGTTGAATTAAGCCGGTATTGCACTTTGTTTCAAAAACCGCGACGATCACCACGCTTACATTTCACAAGATCATCTTGGAGAGGGATATGAAAAAAACATTATCCATAAGCTTGTCCTGCATCATTGCGGGATCGGTGTTGACATCGACATCAATCCTGGCTGGCGACGATCAGATCACATTGATTCACACCGGCGACTTCCACGGCCACCTGGTCGCCCGCCCCAACCTGCGCAGTGACGGCAGCGGCAAGAAGGAAGGCGGTCTGGCGCGCATTGCCGCCAAGATTAAAACTCTCCGCGCCGGTGCGCCTAACTCACTGCTGTTGCATACCGGCGACACCATTCAAGGCTCCGCCGAAGTCATGTACACCCGCGGCCAGGCGATTGTCGATATCGTTAACGGCTTCGGCATCGACGCTTTCGTCCCCGGTAACTGGGAATTTGTCTACGGCACATCACGCTTTGTGGAATTATTCGCGGAGCCGAATCCGAAAGCCCCCTGGAATGCCGTGGCGGCGAACGTCCTGTATAACTTCGACGGCGCCACGGTCGCGCTCCTCCCGCCCTACATCATCAAACAGGTCGGCAATCTCAAAGTCGGTATTCTGGGCATGACCACGGATCGCGGTCCGCAGGTGGTTGGCTCCAGCGTCACCAAGAACCTGATGTTCATGCGTACCGCCAAGCAGGAAGGCGAAGAAATGTCGCAAGTCGACAAAACCGTTCAGAAACATGTGAAATACCTGCGTAATGAAGAGAAAGTCGATCTGCTGGTTATGCTTTCGGAACTGGGACTTGCAAATAACCTGCGTATCGCCGAAACGATTCCGGGCATCGACGTGGTGTTGTCGGCGGACATGCACGAAGAATCGCAAGTCGCCATCGTCGTCACCAACAAGACCAGCGGCGGCAATACTATTCTCGTGGAAGAGGGCCAGGACGGAACGGTCATGGGCGAGCTCAAGCTCTCCGTGGCCGGCGGCAAGATTGCGAAATGGGAATGGATCGCACACAACATCACCGCCGACCTGCCTGAAGATCCCGCTGTAGCGGCCAAGGTTGCGGAAGTGCGCAAGACGTTTCTCGCCGGACCCGACTTTAAGCAATATGTGAATCCATTTAACGGTTCGAAGTTGCTGCGTCCGATCGACACCGTGGTGGGTCAGACCAAAACCGGTCTGCACCGCAGCAATTTTTCGGACGAGAACATGCCGGCGGTCATCGAGGGGTCGGCGCATGACTTTCTGACCGACGCGTTCCGCAATGTCACAGGCGCGCAGATCGGCGCGATTCGCGGTTTCCGTTATGGCACGCACATTGCCCCGGGCCCCATCACCACGGAAGACCTGTATCACTTCATGCCGATCGGTCCGCAGATCGCCACCGCCAAAATTTCCGGCAAACAACTGAAGGAGCAAATCGAAGGTGCAGCCGATGGTTCGCTGAATCCGGATGTGTCGAAATGGACGGGTGGCTGGTTGTTCAACTTCAGCGGCGTTTCGATGGACATCGATCCTTATCAGGAAAGAGGCAAGCGCGCATCCAACATTCGAGTCGATGGCGATGTGCTGACGACCGACGACTTACCGCGTTATAGCTACGCGTCGTACTGGTACAAAGCCGATCCGTGCAAGGTCAACGTTGTCGATATCATGGAATGCACCAACACCGCCGCCAACCCCGCCGATCCGCCGGTGCCCTCGAATATCACCGTGTACAAAAACAAAGACGGCACACCGATGGATGGCACCGAAGTGGTGGTGAAATATCTCGAGTCGTTGCCTGCCAAGACAGCCGATACCAAACTGAACCGTACCCGGCTGCTGAAGCCGTTACCGGCGCCACCCGAAGGCATGAAAATTATGCAACCGTTACGCGGCGCATCCGCGACACCGGCACCGATCGCAACGGCGACCAAGGGCGGGACGCCCTAATCCTATTCTGGCAGTTATTCATCGGGCCTTGTTCCTACGGAACAAGGCCTTTTGTTTTGCCAGCCTGAACAGCGTAATTCTCTAAAGTGTAATGATGTGATCCGGCATATTTCCCGACAAGGCTGAATACAGGTTCGGGAAACAGCCAATAACAGCGCCCTCGACCAGTTTTCCATCAATGTTACGCTCGTAACAGCATTGGTCGCATCCCATGAGGAGCATCCCGCTGGCTTTCGCCACCTTGGCCAGACGCTCGCCTATAGGATTACCCTTAACCAGCACATAGTTGTTGTCTTCGAAAAAAAACATGCCCGCCACCTCAACACCGTGGGCATTTTCTTCGAGCTGCGGAAGAATCATTTTTCCTAATTTGAACGAAACGGTATGGCCTTGAGTAGTAAAAATGTAGGCGACTTTCATTCCTTCCCTCCTCTGATGATGCTATGAGTGCGCTACTGGATTTTTTAGTTTTAAACGCTGCACACCGATCAACACTCATCAGCACGACTAGTATTACTCGCCTGTTAGTGTTGTAAGGGTGAAGCGCGTGTCTTTATTCGCTGAAACAGCCGCGGCAAAATCCCGCGTTTGACGCCTGCGCATAGTTTGGCCTGTTGTAGCTGCTCATCACAAGGCTGATGATGGATGTAAGTAATTCCATCTCGCATGCCCGCATTCACCTGGTGGGTTTGATTCGGTTTACCACAATAAACACACGAGGCATCCCAGTCACCGTCGAAGTTCGTGTACTTAATTTCCATATCTTAATCTCCATGTAACCTTCGATATTCCAACATGCGGAATGGTGCCCCACTCAGCTTACGCTTTGCTTAGCTGAGGATTACGCCTGCATTAAATTCGCTTTCCGGCAACAAGCTCATCTTCATAACACGCTCCGCTATTTGCGAGTGGCTATCCATCCTTTCCTAGCATGCCGCGCAAATTGGCCAGATGGGCTTGTCCGCGCTCTTTCTTTTCCTCTGGCGTGGAGTTGCTATTGGCGCCTTCGAATTTCAAGTCGTCTTGTGGCAACTCGGCAATAAAGCGCGATGGCTCGGTTTGGGTCATTTCACCTTGGCGTTTGCGCCGCGTAGCATAACTCAATACCAGGCTCTTTTGTGCCCGCGTGATGCCGACGTAAGCGAGACGCCGCTCCTCCTCGATGCTGGCGGGGTCAAGACTGTTGCGGTGCGGGAGCAGCTCTTCTTCCATCCCGACGATGAACACATGAGGAAATTCCAGGCCTTTCGCCGCGTGCAATGTCATCAGGTGCACGCGGTCGCCGGTGTTCTCTTCTTCCTTGCGTTCTAGCACGTCCATTAATGTCATGGTCGCAACCAGCTCAGCCAGCGTTTTCTCCGCGCCTTCTTGTTCGGTCAGGCGCGTGAGCCATGCCAGCAATTCGTTGACATTATCCATTTTGCGCTGCGCGCCGGCTTCGTCTTCGCAGTTATCTTTGATCCAGGCTTCGTAGTTAATATCGCGCACCACGTCGCGCGCGACCTCGATCGCTTCCCCACGCAACGCACGGTCGTTCATGGTCACCAACCATTGTGTGAACCGGCCGAGATTTGCAATGGCGCGCGCTGATAAGCGTTGCTCCAGACCCAGCTCGAAACTGGCGGCGAATAAACTCAAGCTGCGCCCGTTCGCATACTCGCCCAATACTTCAAGTGTGTTTGGCCCCAGCTCGCGGCGCGGCGTATTCACGATGCGCAGAAACGCGTTGTCGTCGTCAGGATTCACGATGAGCCGCAAATAAGCCATCACGTCTTTGACTTCGGTGTAGGCAAAAAATGAGGTACCGCCGCTGATGAAGTATGGAATTTTATGCTCGCGCAACACGCGCTCGAACGGCCGCGACTGGTGATTACCGCGATACAAAATCGCGTAATCACCGTGGTTGCCACGCGTTTTGAAATGATGATTCACGATCTCGCTCACGACCCATTCCGCTTCGTGCTCGTCGCTGCGCGCGCCCAGCACGCGCACTTGTTCACCGAACCCCAGCTCGCTCCACAATTTCTTTTCAAACACATGCGGATTATTGGCGATGAGCGCATTCGCGGCTTTCAAGATGCTGCCCGCTGAACGGTAGTTCTGTTCCAGCTTGATCACATTGAGATGGGGATAATCATTTTGCAGCAGTGCCAGGTTTTGCGGTTGTGCGCCACGCCACGCATAAATCGACTGGTCGTCGTCGCCCACCACCGTCAACGCGCCGCGCGCGCCGACGATCTGCTTCACCAGCTCATACTGCGTCGCGTTGGTGTCTTGATATTCGTCCACCAGCAAATAACGAATACGGTTCTGCCACGCTTCGCGCACTTCGCCGAATTGCGCGAACAGCCTCACCGGCAGCAAAATCAAATCATCGAAATCGAGCGCGTTGTAGGCTTTCATGTGGCGCAGATAATGTTCGTACATCCCCGCTGCGGCAATGTGCACGGCATCGCCCTCGGCGCACGCCAGCGCTTGCTGCGGCGTGAGCATGTCATTTTTCCAGCGCGAGATTTTCCACTGCATCTGTTGCGCCTGCTCTTCGCCGCCGTCGAACTCCTTGCGCATTAGTTGTTTGAACAACGCGAGACTGTCCTGCGCATCGAAGATCGAGAAACCCGCCTTGTAACCCAGCACCTTGTGTTCGCGCTTGAGAATATTCAGACCCAGGGTGTGAAATGTCGAGACCTTCAACCCGCGTCCGTCTTTCCCCGGCAGCAGACTGGCCACACGCGCCTTCATTTCACGCGCCGCCTTGTTAGTGAAGGTCACCGCCGCGATATTCGCAGGCGCGATGCCGCACTCTTTGACCAGATAGGAAATTTTCTGCGTGATCACACGCGTCTTGCCGCTGCCCGCACCGGCGAGCACCAGCAACGGCCCGTCGATGTATTTCACGGCTGCTCGTTGGCGGGGGTTTAAATCAGACACGGGGAATACAGCAACTCAGAACGGACAGGCCGCTATTCTAACCAACACATGGGACGAAGGACATGGCGAGATCCCACACATACCAAACTAGAACAACTAACCCACACGAAGCTCGGCAAGGGCAACCGCAATACTCATATTACGTGACAGCGCGGATAACCCGAACCCTGTAACTAATTGCAATGAGTTTTAGATAAATTACTACCGTAATTCAGCCCAAATACTGAGTCCGCTACCCGTGTTAGTTTTCAATTGATACGTGTTACCCGCTGGGACGATTAAAGTGAAGCTGTCTGCGTCACCGTAAATATCGTTGGTACTTCCACCAATGACAGTGACCCCATTGATTACGAAGCTCCAATTAGTCGTGACCCCACCGTATCCGACGGTAGCCGCCACCATAATCGGACGTCCGGTATCATTGGTGTAAACAACTCCAACAGCACGCGGTACATTCGCCCAAGTCTGATTTTGCCCAAGCGCTTGCGCCTGGAATTTGGCCGTGATGGCCGAATCGACATCGGTTTTGTTTGGCACCTGGGTGCCGGCGGCACCACCCGGGACCGTGACTGCTCCCGTGAAACTGGCTCCAGCTAGGTTGGGCTTGCCATACAGGCGCCGAGCGTCAACTTCGGCTGAGTCACCGTAAGACAAAGAAAAAACCTGAAAGGCGCTAATTTGCACTGGCTTTGCGGGAGTGTTGGGAGCGTTCACAATCAGACGAATGTAACGTGCACTGATACCGCTAGTCGCGAGACGATGTATGAAAATGTCACCCTGCACCGGAGCGACCGCCGGTATGGTGGTCCAAGTTGCTTTGTCGGTGCTGTAGTCGAGAGTGTAACTGCCGCCGTTTGAGTAGGACGGGATAGAGGTGGTATCGGTGGGCTTAAATGACTGGAAGGTAATTTCGAAGATACCATCCATCTGTGCACCGAAGTCGAGAGTCATGGCAGCCGGGAAGGTACTAGTTTGCCAGCTGGCTAATGCAGCGTAATCGCCTGTTGGACCGAAATCAGTGAGCGTACCCGCATCAATCGTG
>CAZHHW010000020.1:0-38861 GCA_964532385.1 uncultured Gammaproteobacteria bacterium
ACCGCCACCACCGCCGCCGCCGCCCATACCGCCGCCACCACCACCACCGCCACCACCGCCACCACCGCCACCACCGCCCATAGGAACCTCCAAATAGAATTGTAGAAATGAATAGGATTACTCTCTAACCCGTTAATTTGGATACTTTCAACTAACGGGGACTCCCAAGATAGGGAGTTCAGAAAATCTAGCATGGCATTTTGTGGATTGGCAATCACAGGTTGTGTGACACAGTTCTTAGTTGGCCAGCAAACTGCGACACTGGGTCAGTAGGTAAGAAAATTCAAAGGCAAATAAAATGGGATCCCTTGAAGGGGACCCCATTTTTTATTTGAGAACTACGAAGCGGGCTAGCGCCCTATCTATGCTTTAGATCATCGTTGAAAAAAATAGCTCTTTTGCATGATGAACAAAGTGAGTTACTTAACAACCGCCGCCCATCCCGCCACCCATTCCGCCCGGAGCAGGAGCCGGGGTCGGAGTCGGAACAGGGGTCGGAGTTGCACCCGGGACCGGGGTCGGGGTCGGAGTTGGGGTAGGAGCCGCGCCCATACCACCACCCATACCGCCGCCACCGCCACCACCACCGCCGCCACCACCACCCATATAAACCTCCATTGATTATTTAAAAAATAATTGAACAGATTACTTCCACCGTAAGCTCTCAAATCCTTGGGAGCTTCCCGACGTTAACACGTTACGTTCTAATGGGTCAAAACGCATTTCTAGACCCTAAGTCTGGATTAAGCAATCAACTAAGCGGTGTATTTTATTTAATGGTGAGAGCAGTTCTTTGAAACTTCCTAGATTGCACGAGCGAGCGCGTCAATCCTCATGCCGGGACAAAGTGGTTCCAGTTGATTAGTCTGGACAGGCATCTAAGCTATCGTAGGCGAAGTGGGGCATAAGCTTTATAAAGCTAGAAAATTATTGGGGAGTATTTCTTCGTTATGGATCGTTTGATTGCTCTGTTTCTATTGCTGTCCGGCATTGCGAGTTTAACGTATCAAGTCGCTTGGGTCAGGTTGCTGGGTCATAGTATGGGGTCGACGAGCGCCGCCATTAGCACAGTGCTCGCGGCATTTTTTCTCGGCTTGGCTTTGGGGAGTTATTCGGCGGAAAAAATTACCCGCAATCGAATCAACGATCTGCGCGTGTACATCACACTCGAGCTGGTCATCGGCTTAGCGGGGTTGCTGTTGTTACCGGTTTTATTGAATTTAGATAGCGTCATGGCGCAATTGCCCGCGTATGGCTCGACTCTGCCTGCCAAATTTCTTATCACCATACTGTTGCTGGCCATACCTACGGTTTGTATGGGGGCAACCTTTCCGGTGATTGCGGCGATCTTGATACGCACACCGGCCGATGTGGGGAGAGGATTGAGTGCTCTCTACAGTATCAACACCGCAGGTGCGGTATTGGGCGCAGGGCTGTCCGGGTTTGTGTTCATACCATACTGGGGATTGGATGGGGCAATTTACATCGCATTTGCTTTGAATATGGCGATTGCGGCGATGGCGTGGAAGTTGAACCGGAATTTACGCTTACTTCCCGTCGAATTGGGTCCTGACGTCGACATTCAACCCATCGCTTCGCCAACTTGGTTACCCAGCGCCGCGTTGGCAATATTGTTTTGCACTGGATTAGTAGCGATTGCGAGCGAAGTGGGCTGGACCAAGTACCTCGCCATTTTTACCGGCACCACGATTTATGGATTTGCGGCAATTCTCACGGTCTTTCTCATGGGGATCGCGGCGGGGTCGTGGTGGATAAAGTCGAGATTAGGAGCCATGCGCGCGCCGCATGTTTGGTTGTCCGCCGGTTTGGTGGCTTTGGGGCTGGCATTGCTTACGACGCGTGCCGGACTCAGTGTAGTGCCTAATATTTACAGCGGTGTAAATTATCTGGACGCACCCGCCCCGGTAATTTATGCCGTCAAGTATTTGATCGTATTTTGCCTGCTGTTTATTCCAACCTTTTTATTCGGCGCACTATTCCCGTTGAATCTCAGGCTTTATTGCGCCGATCTGAAAGGTGTGCGTACGCGTGTTGGACGTGCTTACGCGATCAATACCCTGGCCAGTATCATTGGCGCCATCCTCGCCGGTTTCTATTTAATTCCAGAGTTCGGCACCGATGTGTTGTTGACCAGCGGTGCGTTGCTCATCCTCGCCTTACCGTTGTTGCTGCTGCCGGTTCGCGGACCGGGACGGGCCGCAGCGATTGTTGCTGCGGGAACCTCGATCGTGGTTGCGGGATTGAGTTGGTCGGTACCGCATATTGACTATAAAACCATGATCAGCTCGGTCGGTTACAAATACGATGAAGACGTGAAAGCCGGCAGAAAACCCGAATTTATATTTTTGAAGGAAGGCAAGGCCGGCATCATCAGTGCGATCAGTTACGACGGCAGCATCGCCAAGTTGCAGAATAATGGGCTTAACGAGTCCATGATTGACATGAAGGATGCAACCCATGCGCGGCTGGTGGAGCAACTGCTGGGTTTGGTGCCATATTTTCTGCATGAAAAACCACGTTCGGCATTCGTTGTCGGTTTTGGGGGAGGCGTGACCACCCGTGCGCTGGCCTATACCGATCTGGAATCCATACGCGTAGTTGAGCTTGAACCCGCGATTGTCGATGCGGGCCGCGCCATCGTCAAAGGTGAAATCCCGGTGTTGCAGGACTCGCGTGTCCATCTTGAATTTAACGATGCTCGCAATACCCTGCTGCTTGATCCGACGCGTTACGACATCGTTGCAGCGCAAGCTTCGCATCCCTGGCTGGCGGGCACCGCCAACGTATTCACCAAGGAGTTTTTTGAGCTGGTGCGCACGCGTTTAAATCCGGGGGGCATCTATGGTCAGTGGGTCAATCTGTTTAACATGGATGCCACCACCTTGCGGGCCATCTTCAAGGCATTTTTCACGGTGTTTCCGGAAGGGGTCACTCTTTCGAATTTGAATACCGGCGATTTTATGTTGTTCGGTTCCGATCGCGCGCTGACCTTTAACTATCCGCGTATTGCATCCCGCATGGATAATCCCGCAATAAAAGCCGCGTTGGCGCACTACGATCTGCGCACGCCGGATGATCTGATTACCTATTTTGCGCTGTCGCGCCGCGAAGCCTTGGCGGTAACCACCGCGGATGGGCCGGTGAACAGCGATACCAATATATTGTCCGAGGTGCGGCTGGCGCGGCTCATCGATGTTCCGGAAGGTGCAGAAAATCCCTACGATTTAATCACGGGCACCTTTAAGTTCGATGTCACTCCCTATCTGAGCCCTGAAGAGGCTGCGCAAAAGATCTTTGATGCTGGGCGCATATTTCTGCGCTGGAAGGAAACAGTTTCGGCGCACCATGCCGTGCACCAGCTCGAAAATATAAATCAGCCGCTGTCACGTACGCTCGACTATGAGGTGTTGTTGTCCGAGGAAAAACGTGATGAAGCAAGCAAGCTTTATGCGGCTCATGTGCAATGGCCGGATCAGACCCATCGCAGTCAAATCGAGACGCTTGCTGCCGAACAAAAATTCGCCGAGGCGCAAACAATCCTTGCGCGCATCACAGACGAGAAGCAGCGTCGCATTGCCGCAGCGTATCTGCTTTATGAACAAGCGCAATGGCGTCCATTGGAAATGCTTCATCCAACATCTGCAGAAGAGCGGCGCTGGCATTTGCTGGGTGTCGCGCATCGTGACATAAATGCAGCCGGTCCTTTGTTGCTGGAGATGCAAAAGAAGAGCGAAGGTCAAAAGGAGAACGAAGGTGATATTCCATTGTTGCGTGCGCTGATAAGTTACTACGCCGAACGTCATGATGACGCTAACATGCAAGATCAGGCGCGGCGCCTGATCGCAGCGATTGATGCCCAGCTAACGCATCTGTCCGGCGCTGCAACCGCAGCCCTGAATGACAAGAAGATTGCCCGCGCGCTCCAGATATTGACTTCAATCGAACGGCTCGATCCAAAAACAAACAGGCTTGATGGATTGCGTATCAAGCTCGCCGAGGTCAAGGCCGAGCTTGAGAAGAGCGCGGCGCAGGCGAGTGTGGGAGAGCGGGGATTATAATATTGTCGAGAACAGACTCATTGATCGGCTGTGAAGATTTGACGGCGCGATCCATGGCAGGCAGGTGAGCTGTGCATCGAATTGCCGAAATATGTTTTTTAAAAAATCTCCACCGGTCCTTTCGGTCATCATTTTCTGCAAAAATAACTTCGTTCCCCGTAGTTTTAAACTAGAAAAATTCAGCGTTGACATCGCTGTTGCGGTTGGTCTAGCATCGACGCTCCCGCGTGAGCAGGAACGCAGTAGATCAATAAGGTTCCACTAATATTTTTTATTTTTACGACACAGCCAAGCTGTGGGGCTTAAGGGGATAGGGAAGTGGGTAAGGGGGAGATCTGCTACTTTGCAAGCAAAGGCTGTCACGTGCTTAGCGTGCGTGACCGCTTTTTCGTTTCTACAACTCCTTGATGTATCGGTGACGC
This sequence comes from uncultured Gammaproteobacteria bacterium, assembly GCA_964532385.1. GTDB lineage: Bacteria > Pseudomonadota > Gammaproteobacteria > SG8-11 > SG8-11 > UBA6921. The sequence continues at coordinate 4,502 of CAZHHW010000020.1, forward strand.
ATCGTCTGCACGGAATATTTTCGTGTGGCCCCTGCTAGCATTTAATAATGCCGTCGTGTGAAGTTTCAGGTTTTGACATAAAAGCAATCCGGGTGAGGATGGCTGTTGGTTTAGGTTCGGGGCAAAGTGTTTGCAACAGCGAGAGGGTGATCATGGTTCGATGGATTAACAAACACGCGAGGAATATCGCTGGCCACATTGCGCCACACGCACTGCGTCATGTTGCATGGCTCGCAGCGGTCGTAATGGTGTGGGTGACGACTTCGGCAGTGAGTGCTGCGCAGGATATCGTTCCTCCGGACGGCACGCACCAAGGTGAAGATGTCGCGCAACCCATTGAGTTTCCGCACAACATTCACGTCGAAGTAAACAAGATTAATTGCATGTACTGCCATACCTATGCGCGCCGCAGCAAGGTCGCCGGGATTCCACCGACCAGCAAATGCATGGGCTGCCATAAAATAATCGCCACGGATAAGCCGCGCATTCAGAGGCTCACCAAGTATTGGCAAGATGGCGAATCACCGAAGTGGAAGAAAGTGCATGACGTCCCTGATTTTGTACACTTCACGCACGAGCGCCATATAAAGAAGCTGGTATTTGATCGCAATTACCCGGTGGAAGACGTGAAAGAAGTTTGTGCGTTTTGCCATGGTCAGCTCAAAGAGATGAGTGTGGCCAAAAAGGCAAAGCCGCTGAATATGGGCTGGTGTGTCAGTTGTCATGAAAAGAACGGTGGTCCCAGCGATTGCTGGAAGTGCCACAAGTAGCCACCTGCGCGCAACGCGACATAACGGAACGATTGGCCATGATTGGAAAAATGAAACGTCGGGATTTCTTGAAGGCGCTCGGCTTGGGCGGTACGGCGACCCTCGCGGGTTGTGATTTGCCCACGACGGTAACGTTGGAAGAAGGGAAAGAAGATGTTGTCTCGTACTTGCTTCCCGAGGAATACGCGATTCCCGGGGTTGCCGTATGGTACGCAACGACGTGCACCCAATGCGCGGCGGGCTGCGGCATTCACGGCAGGGTGCGCGAGGGCCGGGTATTGAAGATTGAAGGGAATCCCGATGCGCCGGTGAATGCCGGTAAAACTTGCCAGATGGGCCAGGCCGGAGTGCAAGGTCATTATAATCCCGACCGCATTACCACGCCGATGGTGCGCGAAGGCGGCAAGCTGGTCCCGACGACTTGGGAAAAAGCACAGGCATTGCTGAGCGAGAAGGTAGGCGCCAAGTCGAGTCTTAATGCTGATCGCGTCGCCTGGTTCACCGGCACGCTCAGCGGCCACCAGCGTGCGCTGGTGGGCAACCATCTCGAAGCCCTGGGCTCCAAACTGCATTTCGCGCACGACATCGTGAACGCCAGCGTCTGGCAGGCGGTCAGCCGCGACATGCTGGATGATCCGATGCCGCGCATCCGTCTGGACAAGGCTAAATTGATTTTGTCATTCGGGGCGGATTTCCTCGGGACCTGGATTTCGCCGGTGCATTTCGCCGGACAGTATGCGAAGTTCCGCACCGCCGCGGACCGCGGCGCGCTGATTCAAGTCGAAAGCAAAATGAGCATGACCGGCGGCAGCGCCGATTTGTGGGTGCCCATCCGGCCCGGCACCGAGGGCGCTTTGGCGTTGGGGCTGGCCAATTACTTGGTGGCGAACGGCGTGAATGCCGCCATGCTCGCGGCCGATGTGCGTGACAAGATTAATGCGCACGACGTGCAAAAAGTCGCGGGTATGACCGGTATCGCGGTTGCGCAAATCGAACGCATTGGTAAAGCGCTCAAGTCGCGTAATCCCAGCGTCGTGCTGGCAGGCGCATCGGTCGAGGGTCAGGCGCAGGGTTACGAAGCGGTCGCCGCGATCATGCTGTTAAATGTCTTGCTCGGGAATATCGGCACCACGATTGAGCCGAGCGGCAAATTCCCTTTTCCACAACTTGAAGCCAAGACGGGCGGCACGCGTGATCTGCTCGCGTTTGCGCAAGCGGCGCAGCAAAAACAACTCGATGTGGTTTTCGTATACGGTGCCAATCCGGTGTATAGCGCTCCGGCGGCGCTCAAGCTTGATGAACAATTCAATAATATTCCGTTCAAGGTCGTATTGGCGCAGTTCCCCGACGAAACCGCCATGCATGCGGATCTGGTCTTGCCGGTGTCGTCTTATCTGGAAGATTGGGGCACGCATGTTGCCGCTTATCAGGCGGAGCAAAGCCAGCTCGCCGTGCAGCAGCCGTTGATGCAAAAGCTTTATGGCGAGACGCGCGGTTTTGGCGATGTGCTGGTGGCGTTGTTGGGACTGCGTAATGCGGCGCAATGGACAGCGTTCCCCGACAGCTACAGCTACCTGAAGAATGTATTCGCCACCATGAAAACCAATGTGGGCCAGGCGGCACTCAGCAACGATGAATTTTGGAACAACAGCCTGCAAACCGGCATGGTGAAAATCGATGCTCCGGCGCGCAAACATACGCTCAAGCCGATCGTGCCGAATGTGGCCACAAGTGTTGCCGACACCGCTTACCCGTATTATCTGGTGCCCTCGCCGCGCATGGGCTTGTACGACGGCCGTCACGCGAATCTGCCGTGGCTGCAGGAATCGCCCGACCAAATTGCCAAAGTGGTTTGGGATTCCTGGGCGGAAATACATCCTTCGACGGCGGCCAAGCTCGGCATCGAGCATGGCGATATTTTAAAAGTCGAGTCCGAGCACGGTGCATTGGAAGTCAAAGCCTATTTGATGAAGGCCATTCACCCCGACGCCATCGCTATTCCGCTGGGCCAAGGACATACGGAGTATGGCCGTTACGCCAAGGGCCGCGGCGTTAATCCGCTGAAGATCCTGAAGCCTGTGACCGACACCAAAACCGGCGAACTGGCGATGTATGCCACGCGTATTAAAGTCAGCAAGACCGGCAAGAAGGAAACCATCATTCGTATGGGTCACAGTGATACGCAGCATGGCCGCCGCCTGGTGCGTACCGTATCCGTCGATGTGCTCAAACGCACGAAAGGAGCGTAATCATGTCGCTGAAAAATGTATTTGAAAACTGGTCGAGTTATCGCAAGGGTATTGAAGAAGGCGGTTATCACAACTACGAACACCGCTGGGCGATGGCGATCAATCTGGATTTATGCATCGGCTGCAATGCATGTTCCACGGCATGTTATGCGGAAAACAATCTTGCGGTGGTCGGTGAGAAGCGTTTTGCCAAAGGACAGGCCATGCATTGGCTGCGTATCGAACGCTATTGGGATGAGGAAGGCAAGGATCATCCGGACAATGGCGCAGCGTTCCTGCCGATGATGTGCCAGCAATGCGGTTCGGCGACCTGCGAACCGGTTTGCCCGGTGGCGGCGACCTACCATACTCCGGACGGTTTAAACGCGCAGGTGTACAACCGTTGCATCGGTTCGCGTTTTTGTTCCAACAATTGTCCGTTCCGCGTGCGTTATTTTAATTTCTATTCGTACTACGAATCGGCCTGGCCCGAGCCGCTCCATCTTCAGCTTAACCCCGACCTCACCGTACGTGACAAGGGTGTTATGGAAAAATGCACCTTCTGCGTACAACGCATTCGCGTGGCGAAGGACAAGGCCAAAATGGAAAACCGTAAAGTGAAGGATGGCGAATTCGCCACCGCCTGCGCGCAAGCCTGTCCGACCAGCGCCATTGTGTTCGGCGATACGTTAAATCCCGAAAGCAAGGTTGGACTGTTGTGGAAACAACACCAAGTCAAACGTGCGGTTTACAAGCAGACGAAAGAAGATCCGCAGTTGCGTGGGTATCGAATTTTTGAAGAGCTGAACGTGGATCCGTCCGTGATGTATTTAGAACGCGTGCGTGATACCAGCATTTAACCTCCGACCGTAAACCTATTGGACGTGGAAGAGACCGGCATGGTGATCGATAAAGATATTAACGAGCAAATCAAGTGGGCGCAGATTAATGCAGATGTATTGCGCTCCATGGAAAATCCGCGCAAGGCATACTGGATCACGTTCTTCATCTGTGTCGCGATGGTGGCGTGCGCGGTAGTGGCGGAAATTTACCAATACCAGGTGGGATTGGGACCGACAAATCTCAACAATCCGCACATGTGGGGCATGTATATTTCCACGTTTGTGTTCTGGATCGGTATGAGTCACTCCGGCACTTTATTGTCGGCGATTCTGCATATCATTCACGCCGATTGGCGCAAACCGATTTACCGGTTCGCCGAAGCCATGACCACGTTCTCATTGTTGACGGCAGGATTTTTCCCGCTGATACATTTGGGGCGTATCTGGAATTTTTACTGGGTGGTGCCCTATGTCAGCAGCCGCGGCATCTGGCCGAATTTTCGTTCACCTTTATCGTGGGATGCATTTGCGATCACGACGTATCTTTCCGCCTCCATGCTGTTTCTGTTCATCGGCATGATTCCGGATCTGGCGATCTGCCGTGACAATGCCAGAGGTTTTAAAAGAAAGCTTTATGGTGCATTGTCGTTGGGTTGGGTGGGCAGTGACCGGCAATGGCGCCACTTCCGCAAAACTTATCTGTTGATGGCCTGTTTCCTGATCCCGCTGGCGGTGTCGGTGCACTCCATCGTGTCGTCCGACTTTGCGATGTCCATCATGCCCGGTTGGCACGTGACTTCCTTCCCACCGTATTTCGTGGCGGGTGCGCTGTATTCCGGCTGCGCGGCCATCATCACGTTATTTATCATGCTGCGCTACTTCTTCCGTTTCGAGGAGTACATGACGCTGGCAATCATGGAGAAGACTTGCAAGCTGACCTTCGCCATCGCCATGGTCTGGACTTACCTGAACCTGATCGAATTTGCCGCGACTTGGTACGGACATGATCCATATGCGAAGGAGGTGTTGATCGCCAAAGCCACCGGCCCCTACGCATGGATTTTCTGGACTATGATTTTCTGCGGTTGCGTGGTGCCGTTTGCACTGGCGTTTCAGAAACTGCGGCGGCACATGCCGACCATGTTTGTCGTGTCGCTACTGCTGAATCTTTCCATGTATTTCGAACGCTGGATGATTGTTGCGCCGACCCTCTCCATGGCAATGGAGCCGCATCAGTTTTACATCATGTACGCCAGCGTCGTGATGTGGGCCATCGTATTCGGCAGCTTCGGCTGGTTTGGTTTGTTGTTCCTGGTATTCGTTAAAGTCTTTCCGTCGGTATCGATGTACGAAGTCAAAGAAATGGTCTTTCATCGCCGCCGCCTCATCAATGAGGATGCCGAGGCGACGCATCATCGGCGCACGGGCGATACACCCGGCCTGACGCAACCGGCATAGAGGAAGCAATCTGATGAGAACGCATCGAGTAAAAGGGCTGTTTAATAATTTCGAGGAAGCGTTTGCGGCGGTGTCCGACTTACGTCATTCGAAGGTTCCCGGTATTACCATTGACAACGTGACATTGAATTCGCCGATCGAGCATCCCGAGATCGAAGAAGTGTTGGGTGACCGACCCGCGCACATTCCCAAATACACACTGGCCGGCGCCACCTTCGGACTGGTTTTCGGGTTCTTCTTTCTAGCCAGTGCCGAGGCGAACTTTCTAATCCAGCCGCAAGGTGGCAAGCCCATCATTCCGCTGCCGTCCAATTTTGTGCTGGTGTATGAAATGCTGATCTTCTTTGGCGTCTGGACGACATTTTTCGCGTTTATGTTTACGTCTGGTCTGTTTCAAAAGCGCGGCACGCTTTACAGCGAGAAGGTCAGTCTGGATCAAGTGGGGGTGATCGTCGACTTGAAGAAGGAGCAGCTCGAACCCTTACGCAAGCTGTTCCAGCAGCACAAAGTGCTCGAAATCAGAGAAGAGGAAATTCGATGAAACGCAGGGTATTGGGCGCGGGCATGGCGGCGTTATTGGTTCCGGCGCTGGGATTTGCCTGGCCATGGTCGCAGGACATGATGAACCAGCCGAGCATCAAGCCACAGGAAACTGACAACAGTGGCAAGTTGTATCAGTTTCCCAAGAACTCGGTCCCGACGCAGGGAATTCAGACCAAGGTGGCGAATCGCGATGAAGCAGGCAAACTCGTGAATCCAATTCCGGTCACGCCTGAGTCGCTGAAGACGGGTGAGCGTTTGTTCAAAATCATTTGCTCCGCTTGTCACGGAATGGATGGCAAGGCCAGTTCTCCGGTCAGTCCGAAAATCGGTGCCATCGACCTGACCACCGAATACGTGCAAAAGCAACTCACGGAAGGTTGGATCTGGGGCACCATCACGTTTGGCAGCGCCATCATGCCGGCCTATGGCAAGCCGGGCGAAGGCGGCGGCTCAAACGACCTCTCGGTGGAAGAGCGCTGGCATGTGGTGAATTATTTGCGTAATGAATTGACCAAGGCGTCGGCTCCGGCTGTGGCGCAAACGAAATAACAAACAGATTTCCACGTAGGGGTGTAGCGCATGGAGAACTTTGGTAGCTGGTCGGTGTTGACAACTGACTTCATCATTATTCTGTATCTGGCTTTAGGTGGCGTGACGCTTGCGTCGATTTTGCATCTGGTGAACGGTGATTGGCGTTTTAAGGTGCGCTTTTTCTCATGTTCGCTGGCGGTGTTGTTTCCAATCGCGTTTGTGTTGTTGTGCATCCTGTTGGCCAAGGGCGACACGACTTTCCAATGGCTGGCACAAGCGCACGGGGGCGCGGAAGCCGGGCATCATCTTAATGCGTGGCACAACTACAGTTTTCTGGTGGCGCGGCAGCTTATTGGGTTTCTGATTGTGGTGGGTTTGTACGGGCTGTTCATTAAATTGCAGTACGCGACCAGTGTGGACAAATCTCCGGTCGTGGCGCGTAAGTTTCGCAATGTCGCCTTGCTGATTCCGTTTGCTTATGTACTGTACGGCACCATGGTGGCATGGGATTTTGAAATGACCATGATGCCGGGCTGGCACAGCCCCAGCTATGGTGCGTATCACTTCGTCAGCAACTTCGGCGCGTTCTTGTCGTTCTTTGTTATTTTTCTGTTTGTCCTCAATCGCAGCGGCAAATTAAAACAACAGTTCGACGTTAAAATTTTCAATTACCTCGCGCAGTTGATGTTGGGATTCACGATTTTGTGGACGTACTTTTTCTTCACTCAATATTTGATCATGTGGTATGGGCGCTTGCCTGAAGAAATCACGCGCTTCGGCAATATGATGAACGGCGGACTGGCTCCGATTTGGTGGATCTTCTTCACGTTTAAATTCCTGGTCCCGTTTGTCACGTTCGCCGTGTACACGCCTAATCGCCATAACCCGCCGCTGATCGTTGCCGTTGCAAGTTGTGTACTGGTCGGAACCTGGCTTGAACGCTATACCTGGATTTCAGGTTCGGTTGAGCCTGAGTTCTACCATCTGCCGATGACGGCAGGTTTTGATATTTTCGTGACGGCGGGCTTGGCCGTGGCATGCTTCTTTGCCATCCGCTGGTCGCTGCGCCGTTATGGATTAATCCGCGTATAATCGTAATGTTGGTTTGACGGCGTATCATGAAAAAATCGGCCTGAGTGGGCCGATTTTTTTATACGGTGCCTGGGTGTGACGATTTAATTCGCGCGAGTTTGATATATGGGTGCCAACTCTGCCAGAATAGGCACCTGAATTTATTAGCCCTTCCAGCAGTTCATTCAGATCCTATTCTGACCTTGGAGTCGTGCAGCATGGCGCTTATTGCCAATCGTAAGTCCGTAATGACATTGTTTACTGGATTGACCGACGTTTATAGTCATCGAGTTCGCATCGTGCTTGCGGAAAAAGGGATTACTGCGGACATTTACGAAGTGGAAGCAGGCAAAATACCCGAAGATCTGGTTGAGTTGAACCCTTACTCCACGGTGCCCACGTTGGTCGATCGTGATCTCGTGCTCTACGATGCGCAGGTCATCATGGAATATCTGGATGAGCGTTTTCCTCATCCGCCGCTGATGCCGGTTGATCCGGTGTCGCGTGCGCGCAGCCGCTTAATGCTGCGCCGGATCGAACGTGATTGGTGTGCGTTGATCGATCGCATCACCAAGGTGAATAGCGCGGCATCCGATCAGGCCCGCAAGCAACTGCGCGAGGCGTTAATTCTTGCCGCGCCTTTGTTTGCGCAGAAACCGTTTTTTATGTCCGATGAATTTTCAATCGTCGACTGCGCCATCGTCCCGATCCTGTGGCGCTTGCCTGTTTATGATGTGGAATTACCCGCATCGGCAAAATCGATCACTGATTATGCCAAGCGCGTGTTTACGCGCGATACCGTCCGCCACAGCTTATTGGAATCCGAGAAGGAGATGCGTTAGCCGCTTGTGCCGCTAACAGTTCTAATCTCACTAACATCCGAATGATGCACCCATGTCCATGACTTCAAGCCGGCCTTATCTGATTCGCGCCTTGTTCGAGTGGATCATCGAGAATCAGTTTTCGCCCTACCTGCTGGTCAATACCAAAGTGCCCGACACGCAAGTTCCGATCGAGCATGTGGTTAACGAAAAGATTATTTTCAACATCAGCCCCCAAGCCGTAAAAAATCTGAAAATCGGCAACGAGACCGTTGAATTTAACGGGCGCTTTGGCGGCAAAGCGCGCTTCGTTAGCGTACCGGTGCGGGCCGTGTTGGCGATTTACGCCAAAGAAAATGGACGCGGCATGGTATTTAACGACGAAGAGGATGAGAACAGTCCGCCCGCGGCTCCAACCAGTTCTCAGGCGGCCGCGAAGGCCAAGCTCAAACTGGTTAAATAACCGGGTTTATCACGAACCCGATGAAGAAGCTTGAATCCCCGGCTGGGAGGTTTCCAGCCACGCAACAAAATCTTTAAATGACAGCGGCTGGCATAAGTGATTGCCTTGCGCTGCGTCGCAGCCGAACTTGCGCAGTTGTTCCAGTTGCACTTCCGACTCCACGCCTTCCGCGACCACTTGCAGTCCCAAGTCATGCGCCAAGCCGACAATGGTTCGTACAATGGCCGCATCATTGTCGTCGCGGTGCATCTGCAGCACAAAGGACTTGTCGATTTTTATTTCATCCACGGGCAATTGCTTTAGATACGTCAGTGAAGAATAGCCGGTGCCAAAATCGTCAATCGACAGCCGTAAGCCGAATGCATCCAGTTGCGTCAGGAGTTCTTTGCTGCGCGCGGGATTGGACATCATTGCGCTCTCGGTGATTTCAAGTTCAAGCCGGTGTGGCGCAATCGACCACAACGACAGAAGCTCACGTACCTTGCGATCGAAATCCGTTTCAATCAGGTTGTACATGGAAATGTTGACGGACAAGACCAGCTCGAACCCGCGTTGTTGAAGTTGAGCGCAATAGTCCAAAGTGTGGCTGATCACCCATTGAGTGAGGGGTTGGATCAACCCGGTTTGTTCCGCAACAGCGATGAATTGCCCAGGTGGTATTTGTCCTTGATGCGGATGGTTCCAACGCAGCAAGACTTCGGCGGATTTTGTCGTTCCATCCGCGATACGCACCTTGGGTTGAAAAAACAACTCAAACTGGTCTTGGCTGATCGCGTTTTGAATGTCGTTGATCAGGGCGAGATGCTTAATTGAATATTCATCGTGTTTCTTGTTGTACACGATGACATTGGTATTGGCTTTTTTCGCAACTCGCAATGCAAGCGCCGCATGTTGCATCAAGGCATGTTCGTCTTCAGCATGCTGTGGATAAAGAGCGATACCGATATTGCCGCGGACAAACAGGTTGTGCTCGCCGATATCGAAATTTTCCTGAAGGCTGCTCATGACTTTTTGCGCAACCAGCAACACCTGGTGCTCATCAACGTTATTGACCAGCATTAAAAACTGATCAGCATCCACACGCGCTACCGTGTCGGATTCGCGTACGGTTTTCTTCAGACGTTGGCTGACCAAACGCAACATGTGATCGCCGTTTGCAACGCCCAGCAGCTCGTTGATATTACAAAAACGTTCCAGGTTGACATGGCACACCGCCAGATTTTGGCCGGTGCGCCGTCCATGCTGAATTTGTTGACGCACCCTGTCGATGAACAAACTGCGATTGGGCAGCCCAGTTAAAGGGTCGTGCAGTGATTGTGTTTGCAGTGAACGACTCAAAGACTGTGTTTTTTCAATGAGTGCGCCCAAATAAAATCCGAGTCCGCCTCCCAACGCGGTGGCTGCACAAAGCACCAGCAGCAGGATGGCATTCGCAGGCCACAGCATCAGTTCCGGCGAGGTTTGTTGCGCAGCATAAATCAATACCAGCGAATAAGAGGTTCCCGCCACTGGGGCGATCGACCACACGTAAGATGTATCATCGAGTTCAGTGTGTCCTTCGCTAGCGCCGAAGGCGGTGATGCCAAAGCGCTGGATCAGCGCGCTAGCATGTTCGAAAGAAAGGTTGGCCGGGCCAGCCGCAATCACACGGCTGTATTTGTCCAGCAAGATGGCGGACAGATCGGTCAAACCAAGATTGGTGACGGCCGCCTGGAGTTGGACCAAAGATTCCGGTCGCGTGTAATACGCCGGAACATCGCTAGAAAATTTTTTCGCGTACTGGTTAAGTAGCGTGGCATCGCGATGGTATTCGCCACTCGATCTTACCTGCGCGAAACCATATGCAACGAGCAGTGCCAGCAGCAATCCGCCAGAAGCGAATAATAATGAGAATTTGAATTTGACATTCATGAGACGGCGGCGGCTTTGCACTGAGCGACAGGTTCATAGGTCGGTATTTCGTGTAGGGTCTAACGGTAAACGCTATCAAAGCTTTAGTGCGGATGTGGAAGCGTTGCGACCGGCTCTCCGGAAAATATGGATGCGCGCGATGGGTCACGATTATTCTTCTTCATAAACCATGGATAGCTTTATATACTCAAAACCGCGCGGCGGCTGCGTGCTGTTCCGGCACTATCATCAAATACAACGGTCTACATAGCCCATGATGCGTTTTCGGATAATTTGTGGAATGGCGGCAACAACCCTCCTGTTGATGCAGGCCTGTACTCCGGTGCAGAAGAAAGAATCCCAGACGCTGAAAGTGCTGGAAGATAAGGCAAATCAAATCGTGATCGAAAAAGACTCGGCGATCGATCACGCGCGCGAAAAGGCGATGGGGATTTACAAGGAATTCGAAAAAACCGATTCGAATAAATCATTACGCTCCGAAGCACAACGGCGTCTTGCGGACCTCGAGCTTGAGCAGAGTGAAGATGTTTATTCGGAACAACCCGCCGCCGCGGATCGTGGCAAGGGGAAAGATCCCGCCGATGCCGACGCCGTGCGGGAACAAAAAAGCCGCAGCGCGATTCGCATCTACGAAGATTTGTTGGCCACATCCAAAGATGCCGCCAATAATGACAAAATCATGTACCAGTTGGCCAAGGCATACGAAAATGCCGGTGAGCCGAAGAAGGCGGCCAAAACACTGGATGATATTGCCGTGAAGTATCCCAATGTCGCGTATGCGGGTGAACTGCATTTCCGGCGTGGCGAATTGCACTTTTTACTGAACAACTTCAAGGCCGCCGAAGGCGCCTATGCCAAGGTTCTGGAATTGGGTGAATTCTCGCTGTTCTATGAGAAGGCGCTGTACAAACAGGGTTGGACGTTATTTAAACTGGAAAAACACGACAAGTCGCTGGATGCATTTTTTCACTTGCTGGATCGCAAGCTGGTCGATGTGAAGGAAACCACGGAAGCGAGCGATTATTTCGGATCTGCGAAAGGCAAAGAAAAAAACAGTGCCTTGTCTTCCGAGATCAGTAATGGAGAAAAGGAACTGATCGGGGACACCTTCCGTGTGGTCAACCTCAACCTGGGCTATCTTGATGGAGCCAATACAGTTAAAGGATATTTTGACCGCAATGGCCATCGCCCTTACGAACATTTAATTTATGAACAATTGGGTAGCTTCTACTCCAAACAGGAGCGGGTTCGCGATGCCGCCGATACCTATTTGATCTTTGCGCGCAACAATCCGGGACATCCGCGCGCGCCGCTCTTTTATGTCAAGGTCATGGAGGTTTATCAGCGCGGCGGATTTGCGGGTCCGCTGCTGGATACTAAAAAAAGTTTTGTTGAAGTCTATGGGATGAACGGACCTTATTGGAGCAAGTACGACGAGCCCGCGCAGGCGCGGATTTATCCTTATTTAAAGGCCAACATGGAAGAGATCGCCCGCCACTATCATTCGCTTGCCCAAAAAAGCAAAAAAGGCCAGGACTACGACAGCGCCATCGATGCGTATCGATCCTATGTGAAGTCTTTTCCGAAAGACGACAAGACCGCATTGATGAACTTCCGCCTCGCCGAAGTGTTGTTTGAAGCCAAACGTTATGAGGATGCGATAAAAGAATACGAAACCACCGCGTATCAATATCGCAATTTCGAGCGCGGCGCTGAAGCCGCCTATGCGGCTTTACTTGCGTACGCCGAACGTGAAAAACAATTGCAGGGCAAGGATCAAGATAATATGCGCAGCCGCGCCATCGGCAGCGCGGTGCGATTTGGGAAACTGTATCCGAACGATGCGCGTGCCTCGCAGGTCTTGACAAAAATCGCGCAGGACTTGTTCGCGGGAAAGAAATACGATCAGGCGGCGGAAGTGGCGCGGCAGGTTCTGGATGTAAAACCCGTCGCCCCGGCGGAGCAGCGTTTTGCGGCGTGGACCATCGTTGCGCACGCCGCGTTGGAAAAAGGCGATTATGTCCAAGCCGAAGCTTCGTATAAGGTGGCATTAAGTTTGGCCCCGCAGTCTGCGCCCAACCGCGACGATTTGCTCACGGGCATGGCTGCGGCGATTTATAAACAGGGAGAGTTGTTGCGTAAAAACGGGGACATGCGCGGGGCTATTTCGCAATTTTCCAGAGTAAAAGATATCGCTCCCGGCACGGCGATCAGCACCACCGCCAGTTACGATATCGCGGTCAGTCAAATGAATGCGAAAAATTGGGCGGCGGCGATTGCCGAGTTCGACATTTTTCGTAGCAGCCATCCCAATGATGAACTGGTTGCCGACGCGACTCAAAATACCGTCGTGGCTTACATTGAGCTGCAAAAATTCGATAAAGCGGCAGATGAGTTGACCCGTTTGGTGGAATTAAAAAATGACCCCGAGTTCAAGCGTCAGGGGGTATTACAAATGGCCACGCTCTATGAAAAAGCCGGAAAAACCGATAAATGGCTCGCTGCGACCAAGCGCTATGTCGCGCTTTATCCGAGTCCCTTCGATACGGCCATGGAGGCGCGTCAGAAATTGGCGGATTACTACGGTAAACTAGAACAAAAAGACGATCGTCAATACTGGCTGCGTGAAATCGTCAAGACAGATCAACAAGCGGGCAATGCCCGAACCGATCGATCGCGGATGCTGGCTGCCAAAGCAACCTATGAATTTGCGCAGCCGACATTCGAAGCGTATCGCGATGTGCGTCTGGTGGAACCGCTAAAAGCGAATCTGAAAAAGAAAAAGGAAAAGATGCAAGTGGCGCTGGCAGCCTATAAATCCGCAACCGATTATGGCGTTGCGGAAGTGACCACGGCCTCAACCTTTCAAATTGGCGAGATCTACCGGGACTTGGCCAAACAACTGATCGCGTCACAACGCCCTCCGGGCTTGTCGGCCGAAGAGCTCGAGCAATATGGTATGTTGCTCGAAGAACAAGCCTTTCCGTTTGAGGAAAAAGCCATCGAAATACATGAAACCAATGTCAAGCGGGTCACGGATGGGCTGTACGACCAATGGGTGCGTAACAGCTTCAGCGTTCTGACGAAACTGTTGCCGGTCCGCTACGCTAAAGCCGAGCGAGTCGAAACGATTGTCAATGTCACTCCGTAGCGTATTCTGGATGGCTGGAGTCGTCATCGCGGTGAGCATGCTTAGCAGTTGCGGCACCGTCAGGACGATTCCCGATACCCGCAAAGCCGATGCGCCGAAACCGTCCGTGGTCACGCCGCCGCCGGTTGCGGTGCCGACACCTCAGCCTTCGCCGGCAACGGTAGCCAAGGCGGGATCGCAGCTCGATCCACAAACACAGAAAAGTTATCAAGCTGCGCTCGCCGCGATGCAAAACAATCAGGACGCCAGCGCGGAAGGTTTATTGACCGCCGTGATCAAGGCGCGTCCCGAATTTGTCGAGGCGCGCGCGAATCTGGGCATTGTGCTATTTCGTTTAGGACGTTTTCCACGGGCCGAAGAAGAATTGAAACGCGTCATCGTTGACGATCCAAAAAATATCGTAGCCTATAACTATCTTGGGATTGTGTACCGTAACAACGGACAGTTTGTTCAGGCCAAGGACATGTACATGCAGGCCTTGAACATCAATGCCGGTTATGCCAATGCGCAACTGAATCTGGGCATACTTTACGATCTTTATTTGCGCGATTTACCCAAGGCCATGGAAAGCTATCAGCGTTATCAAAAGCTGGTGCCGCAGGAAGATCCCGTGGTTACCAAATGGATTGCTGATTTAAAGCGCCGTATCGAGAGCGGCAAATAATGTGTTGAATATGCCGTAAAGGAGGTTGGATATGAACATGCGTATAGCACTAATGAGTTTGGGTCTGTTAATACAAACCGCGTTTGCGGCCGATGCGCCCGTGGAAATGGAAGGCACCACCATCCGTGGCGCCAGCGAGCTACCCAAAGTCCTGTATATAGTCCCATGGAAAAAAGCCGATATGGGCGATGTATCAATCCAGCCGGCGGACGATATATTCAACGAAGAACTGGCGCCGCTGGATCGCGACATCTTCCGGCGTCAGGTCATGTTTTACGATCAGCTACAGAAAGACGCGAGTGTTGACGCAGGCGTCAAGAAAAAATAATTCGCGCGAATGGGTTTGAATTTTTGAGGAGGTGTTATGGATTTATTGCCGTGGTCGATCAAGTTTTTCCAAGAAGGCGGTTTGGTGATGTACCCGATCATGTTGATTCTCGCAATCGGTATCGGCATCGCGGTCGAGCGTTACGTGTTGCTCAGCCTGTCGAAGCGTAACAATACCAAGATGTGGGATCAACTTATGCCCTTGGTCAAGAACGGCGACTATCAACAGGCCATGGCCCTCAGCAATCGCTCCAAATCCGATATCAGCAAAGTACTGATGTACGGCTTGTCACGCATCAAGGGCGCGCGCCGCCGCGAAGATATCGAAACCGCCATGGAAGAAGGTTTGATGGAAATCACGCCGCGTTTGGAAAAACGCACGCACTATCTGTCGATGTTTGCCAACATCGCCACTTTGCTCGGGCTGCTGGGTACCGTCAGCGGTCTGATCCAGGCGTTCACCGCTGTGGCGCAAGCCAATCCATCGGAAAAGGCCGAATTGCTGTCCGCCAGTATTTCCATCGCCATGAACGCCACCGCGTTCGGCTTGACCACGGCGATTCCGCTGTTGCTCGCCTATACGATTTTGCAAACTAAAACCACGGAGCTGGTCGACAGCCTGGAAATGGCTTCGGTGAAATTCATCAATATGATCATGGAACGCGCCACGGTAAGCGGTAGCCACTGATGTCGCGCCGTCGCCGTCACGACAGGCATAAAAAGGCGTCGGAACTTAACATCATCGCGTTTTTGAACATCATGGTGATATTGATTCCGTTCTTGCTGGTCACTGCGGTGTTCTCGCGTACCAATATCCTGGAGCTGAATATCCCATCGGCCGGTCCCGCGAATTTACCCCTTGATGCCAAAGCGGATATGCAACTGGTGGTTACGCTGCGGCGCACCGGCATCGAGATCGGCGACACCCTGGGCGGCCTGATCAAACAACTGCCTAAAGCCGACAAGGGTTATGATTTTCGTCAACTGTCGAAAATTCTCGCGCAAGTCAAGCTCCGCTTCCCTGAAAAAAAGAACGCGGCGATTTTAGTCGAGCCGGATATGTCTTATGAATATTTGGTCCAGACCATGGACGCGGTACGTTCCTATGAACAAGTGACGGGAGCGACTGTGGAGCGCGCGGAATTATTCCCCGAAATTTCCATCGGCGATGCGCCGGTGGCTGAGTAGAGGGACGAGGAGATGAAAACTTCACGGCGTGTTCAGCGCATGGAGCGCCACCACAAGCGCAATCGGCATCACGTCGAATTAAACATCGTGGCGTTGATGGACATCTTTACGCTGTTAGTATTTTTTCTGCTGGTCAATGTGTCTTCCGACACCTCGTTGCCCAATGCCAAGTCGATCAAGTTGCCGGAGTCCGTGGCGGAAAATAAACCCAAGGAAACTTTGATATTGATTGTGGGCGCGCAGGACATTGTGCTGGGCGGGCGCAAGGTCGCCGAAGTAGCGAGTGTCATCAGTTCGAAGTCCGAGATTATTTTCGCGCTGAAAGCGGAGCTGGAATTACAGGCACGCATGCTGGTGAAAAAAACCAACCCCGACGGCACGCCGGTGAATGGCGAAATCACCATCATGGGCGACAAGGAAATCCCATACCGCCTGTTGAAGAAAATCATGGTGACCTGTACGCAAGCACAGTACGGCAATATCAAGCTGGCCGTGACGCAGAAGGGCGAATCCAAGGGCAAGGGGTAATGTTGTCGTGACCGATTACTACCACTCACATATTCTGCCGTGGACATTTGTTCCCGAAGAGGAACGGGTATTCCGGCGCATTCTGCAAGTTGCGCTGGTCATTTATTTGGTCGTAGCGGTCGCTGCATCCGTGATTACCGTACCTAAACCGGAACGCTCCGCCGCGCAACCATTACCGCCGCAATTGGCCAAGCTGATTCTTGAGCGCGAGAAACCCAAACCTAAACCGCCGGAAATCAAGGAAGAGAAAAAGCCCGAGCAGAAAAAAGAACCTGAGAAGCCCAAGCCGGAAGAAAAAAAGAAACCCGAAAAAAAGGTTGAGGAAAAGAAACCCGAGCCGGTGAAGGAGCCGCCGAAAGTGGATATCGAAGCGGCGCGCAAAAAAGCCGCCCGTTCCGGGTTGCTGGCATCCGACGATCTTGCGGACTTGCGCGAGGCTCCCACCATAAATTTAAACAAGAGTCTGGGCGTCACCAAAAATATCGCGGCGGCTAAAGAGTCAAGCACAGCGCCCCAGTTATTGACTCAAGCGCGCGGCAGCAGCGGTGGAGTGGATACGCGGGCATTGACATCCGGCATTGCCAGCCGCCGTATCGGCGGGGGTGGTGATTTGCAGGGGCGCGCGACCGAACAAGTGGACAGTCCGGTCGAAGCACAGGCGAAGTTGGAGGCGAAGGCGCCTAAAACCAACCGGATCCTGCCGCGCAGCGAAGAAGAAATCCAGTTGATCTTCCAGCGCTACAAAGGTGCGATTACGCAACTCTACCAACGCGCGCGGCGCGAAGACCCTACGCTCAAAGGCAAGGTGGTTTTCGAAATTACCATTGAACCTTCGGGCGCGGTGAGTGCTTGCAAGGTATTGTCGAGCGAAATGAATGCACCGGATTTATTGGGAAAAGTCGTGGCCCGAATCAAGACGATCAATTTTGGCGCCAAAGATGTCCCCGCCATGTCGATTAACTTTCCCTTTGAATTTATTCCGACGGATTAACGTGCGGTTCGAATACAGAATAAATCGCCAAGCAATGCGCCTGCTTAGAAACTTCGCGGGATTGATTCTGTAGAAAGCCCGATGAAATCAGGCTAAAACGTCAAGCAAAGTACCCACCGTGTCGCCGGCGGTTTTGACCACCTTGGCGGATGCGGCTATCTGCAATTGATCGAGCTTCAGATGGGTGAGTGATTCGGCGAGATTGGCAGCCGATTCATTTTTGAATTGCTTGACGCTGGCGATCTGCGCCGCATCGCGATTCAAATCTTCGAATCCTTTTTGAATTCCCATCACGCCACTGCTGAGGGCAGGAATGCTGCTCATAAAGGGGTGCCTTTTGTTAACCCTACAGATCTTGGTCGTCCACCCACACGATTTCTTTAACCGGGTATAAACATTTTGCCGTGCTGGGTCATAACCTGTTGCATGGGATGCTGGAACAGACGGGTCAGATTGTCCGTATTGAGTATTTCGGCCGTGGGCCCGTGCAATGTGATGCCATCGCCAAATAACATTAGCGCATGATCACAGAAGCGCGCCGCAAGATTCACGTCGTGCAATGAGGCGATGAGCGACCGGCCATCGTTTGCGGCGATGTTTCGCAATAATTCGAAGATGCGGATTTGGTGATGCACATCCAGATGATTAGTGGGTTCATCAAGCAAGTACACAGGCGGATCCTGGGTCAATAATGTCGCTAGATGGGCACGGCGCCGTTCGCCACCGGATAAGGTATTCAAATCCCGTTGCGCCAGCGGAGCAATCTCCAGCGACTGGAGCGCGCTCTGCGCGCGTTGCAGGTCATGGGCTGTTTCCCATTGCCAGGGATGCAAATACGGGTGTCTGCCCATCAGCGCGGTGTGCAGCACATCGCTTGCAAAAATATCGGTGTAATCCTGCAGCAAAAGCCCGGTCTGTTGTGCGATAGCGCGGCGGCTTAATGTCGATAACTGTCGCCCATGCAACAGGACGAAACCATGCATCGGCGCATACAGTCCAGCGAGTGTGTGCAGCAGCGTGCTTTTGCCCACGCCATTACGTCCTAAAATGGCCCAGCATTCACCCGGATGTATCTGTAAATTCAATCCATCGCACACGCGGATAACGGCGATGGTGACGGCCAGCTCGCGACATTCAAGCACTGCTGCGTTGCTCATGTGGAGTTACGGCGCAATAAATAAAGAAACAGGGGGATGCCCAGCAACGCGGTAATGACCCCGACGGGTAATTGCAACGGTGCGAAAATGCTGCGTGCGATGGTGTCGGCAACCACCAGCAAGTTACCTCCAAGCAGTACGGCGGTGACCAACAAATAACGATGATCACTGCCGGTTAACAGGCGCGCCAGGTGCGGCGCAACCAGCCCAACAAAACCAACGCTGCCCACTGCGGCGACGGCGAGTGCCGCGAGCAGCGAGGTCAACAAATAAATCATCACGCGCAACCGGCCCGTGTTAACGCCCAATGCAGCAGCTTGTATATCGCCGTGCGCGAGAACATTCAGGTCGCGCGCATTGAGCAGTGCCAGAGCCGTCCCCAGTGCCAGTGCAAGCCATTCCAGGCGCGCCGATTCGAGGTATGAAAAATCGCCCATCAGCCAAAACAACATGCCACGCAAATGCGTGGCCGGCGCCAGTGCGAGAATCAGGCTGATCAAAGCACCCCAACCGGTCGCTACTACGACGCCGGTTAACAACAGCCGCACCGGGGCCCACGTGCCGCGTCCGTGCGCGATGGCAAATACCAATAACATCGCGCAAAGCGCCCCAACAAAGGCCACGCCGCGTAATGACAGCCCACTCATGCCGAGCCAAAGTCCCAACAGCGCGGCGCAGGCGGCACCGCCGGAGATGCCCAATATGTAGGGATCCGCGAGCGGGTTACGCACCAGTACTTGCATGAGCGCGCCCGCCAGCGCCAAACAACCGCCGATCGCAAACGCGCCGAGCACACGCGGCAGGCGCAGTTCAATAATCGGTAACGAAATGGGATCCGCAGGTACGAACCACAGCGCATGAATTAAATCGGTAAGCGTGACCGGTACGGCGCCGATCAGCAGACAAGCAAGCAACAGCGCAGGTGTGACGATAATTAATGTCGCTACCGTACCCCAGGCGCGGCGTGGCATTTAACGCACAAACTCCGGAATGCGCGGCAAGGGCATTACGCCGCGCAGACTCAGCAGTGGCCAGCCTTTCATTTGCGCGTGCTGCGTCAGGGTGTCGTCGGCATCGACGGCCACCGGATGGGTCACCAATTCCAGCAGTGGCAAGTCATTGTGCGAGTCGCTGTAAAACCAGCTATGGGCGAGATTTTTCTGCTGCTGGACAAGCCATTGCCGCAGCCGCGTGACCTTGCCTTCGCGAAAACTGGGGATCCCCGCCACGGCGCCGGTAAAGCGTCCCAGTTTGAATTCAGGATCGGTAGCGATCAGGTCGTCAACGCGCAGTTCGGCGGCAATCGGTTCGGTAATAAAATGATTGGTCGCGGTAATGATCAGCAAGTAATGGCCCGCATCACGGTGAACACGCAGGAGGGTGCGGCTGGCCGGGGTAATGAGAGGCAGAATTTTGTCGCGCACGAACTGTTGGCGCAGCGCCAGTAGACGATCGAGATTGTGCTCGGCCAGAGGACGCAGACTAAAACGCAGAAACTCATGAATATCCAGGGTGCCGGCGCGATATTCCTGGTAAAAACGCTCATTTTCGCGTTCGTATCCGTCGCGCTCGACCAAGCCCTGTTCAATGAGGAATTGTCCCCACAGATAATCGCTGTCGCCCGCCAGCAGGGTGTTGTCCAAATCAAAAATAGCCAGATTCAAGTGCCGGGTCTCTTATGCTGATGTAACTCATGTCATTCGCCCCCTGTTCTTTAGTGCGTACAATGGGTTAAGGTGTCATATCGGTTACATGATGGGCGCACAGTATTTCGTCTGTGCGTGGGTTGTGGAAAAATAAAAATCATAAAGGCTATTGGTCCTTAACTAAAGCTAAAGCGCAAATATCGTGATTGACGAAGACGGCTTCAGACTCAATGTAGGTATCATCCTGAGCAACCGGGAGGGGCGTGTATTCTGGGCCCGGCGGGTGGGCCGGAATGTCTGGCAATTTCCTCAGGGTGGGATACAGCTCAACGAGACGCCCGAGCAAGCCATGATTCGCGAATTGCATGAAGAAACCGGACTGTCCGCGGCACATGTTGAAATCATCGGTTGCACCCAGAAGTGGTTACGCTATCGCTTGCCTAACCGCTTGGTACGGCGTGATGCTTTGCCGATGTGTATCGGGCAAAAGCAACGCTGGTATGCCGTGCGCCTGCTCGACAGCGATGCACACGTGCGTTTTGATGTGACTGATACGCCGGAATTCGATTATTGGAAATGGGTGGACTATTGGCACCCGCTCAAGGAAGTCGTTTCGTTCAAGCGCAAAGTATACGAGCATGCGCTGCATGAACTGCAACCCTTGCTTTGCCCGGATGCGAAAGCTCGCCGGGTTTCACGCCAACTCCGTGTGGTGGGCGCGTATCGCAAGTAGTCCGGCTTCTAAACTGTCGACCTGTCTGGTGCGTCATGCTCGATATTTTGCGCCGCATTGTTCAAGAGGTCAGTGCTGCCCGCGATCTCAAGCAAGCCTTGAATATCATCGTGCAGCGAGTACGTCACGCGATGGATGCGGACGTCTGTTCCGTTTATCTCACCGATTTCGAAGAACAAAGTTATGTCCTGATGGCCACCGAAGGACTCAATCCGGAGTCCGTCGGTACCGTACGCCTGCGTTTTTCTGAAGGCTTGGTCGGTGTGGTGGGCATGCGCGAAGAACCCATCAATATCGACGACGCCACCGAAGATCCGCATTACCGCTATTTTCCGCAGACCGGCGAAGAACATTACCCGGCTTTTCTGGGTGTGCCCATTGTGCATAGCCGTAAAGTTCTGGGTGTGCTGGTGGTGCAGCGGCGCATGGTGCAAAAATTTACCGAAGATGACGAAGCCTTTCTGGTGACGGTGGCGGCGCAACTCGCGGGTGCGATCGCGCATGCGGAAGCCAGCGGCAGTGCGGGCAAGCTGGTCAACGGCCATTTGCATTATGCGGCGACGCTGGCGGGCTTGCCCGGGGCGCCAGGTGTTGCCATTGGGACCGCCGTGGTGGTGTATCCACCGGCCGATCTGGATGCCGTGCCCGACCGCCAGGTGGAAGATTTTGCGGCGGAAGAAGCCGTGTTCCTGGCGGCGATCGCCGCGGTGCGAGCCGATATCAATACATTGGTGCAGCGCATGTCCGAGGCATTGCCGGCGGAAGACCGCGCGCTGTTTGATGCGTATCTGCTGATGCTAAGCAGCGACAGCCTGCTAAATAACGCGCGCCAGCGTATCCAGACCGGGCAATGGGCGTCTGCGGCATTGCGCGACACCATCAAGGAACATGTGCGCGTATTTGACAATATGGAAGACCCCTACCTGCGCGAGCGCGCGGAAGACGTACGCGACCTGGGCCGGCGTATCTTGATGCACATGCAGCGCGGTACGCGCGGTCATTTTAAATACCCGCAGGACACAATTTTGGTCGGCGATGTCATTACCGCCTCGGTGCTGGCCGAAGTACCGCCGGATTGTCTGAAAGGCGTCGTGAGCACGCGCGGGTCGACCACCTCGCATGTGGCGATTTTAGCGCATGCGCTGAATATTCCGGCCGTCATGGGTGCCGCCGATTTGCCGGTGGGACAGGTGGATGGCAAAAATATCATCGTGGATGGCTATCGCGGGCGGGTGTTTGTCTCGCCGGCGAAAAGTGTTTTGGACGAATACGCGCGAGTCGTACGCGAACAGGCCGCATTGTCCGCCGAGCTGCTCACGCTGCGCGATCTGCCAGCGGTGACTACCGATGGCGTGCGTCTCCCGCTTTATGTCAATACCGGGCTGCTTGCCGACCTCACCTCGGCGCGCAATATCGGCGCCGAAGGCGTGGGGCTGTATCGCACCGAATTTCCGTTCATGATCCGCGAGCGCTTTCCCAGCGAAGAAGAGCAACGCCAGGTGTATCGCAACATGCTGGAGGCGGTGGCGCCCAAACCGGTGACCATGCGCACGCTGGATATCGGCGGCGATAAAGCTCTGCCGTATTTTCCGATCAAGGAAGACAACCCGTTTTTGGGTTGGCGCGGCATGCGTATCACGCTCGATCATCCGGAAATATTCCTGGTGCAATTGCGCGCGATGTTGCGTGCCAATTCCGGCTTGAACAACATGAAGTTATTGCTGCCGATGATCACCAATGTGGCCGAGGTGGACGAGGCAATGCGGCTGCTGCGGCGAGCGCACCATGAGCTCATGGACGGCGACGAGAGCATCGTCATGCCGCAGGTCGGGGTGATGATCGAAGTTCCGTCGGCGGTGTATCAGACCGCATTGCTGGCGCAACGCGTGGATTTCATTTCGGTGGGCACCAACGATTTGACGCAATATCTGCTTGCGGTGGACCGCAACAATCCGCGTGTCGCCAATCTATTCGACGCGCTGCACCCGGCGGTCTTGCGCGCACTGGTCTATATCGTCGAGCAAGCCCACTTGCACAATAAACCGGTGAGTATTTGCGGCGAAATCGGCGGCGATCCGCTGGCGGCGTTATTGTTGGTGGGGATGGGTGTCGACAATTTAAGCATGAACGCCGCCAGTCTGCTGCGTGTGAAGTCGGTGATCCGCGCGTTCAGCGCGGAATATGCGCGGGAATTACTGCAACACGCACTCGATATGGAAAACCCGCAAATGATCCGGCGCTTGTTAACCGACGCTTTGCAGCGGCAGGGGTTGGGAGCGCTGGTGCAATCGGGCGTGCGTTAATAGCTGCGGCGCTGCCGACGGCGCACACCTTATGCCTTCGCATTTCAATTTAATCGTCCGTCCACCTGCGCAGTTTGTTCGGATCGACTTTGCTTTGTTGCTGCTTGGCCCGGCGGTTCAATTTCACCAGGTAACCGATAAAACCCGCCGCGATGAGCAGAAGTATTACCAAACCCGTGATAATGAAAGTATTCATTCGAATCCTCCTGCTTAATGTTGCCGCCGGGGAAGTTAATACGCGGCACCGAGGCTGAGATAGATCTGGTCTTCGCCGCCGCTGTCGAAACCGTGCGCGTAGCCCACGCGTATATCCAGATTAACCCAGTAGCCCAATACCGTGTCGGTGTGCAATTCCACGCCCGCGCCCCGGCGTAACGATTCTTTTAACGTTCCCGAGCGCCAGGCTTCCCCGGCGTTGAAGAATATATTGCCATGCAACTGATCCACGCCCACGGGCGGGGACATGAAGCCGTATTCGAAACGCCGGATCGGAAAGCGCCATTCGGCGCTAAACAATTCGACGTGATCGCCGCGTAAATCGATCAGGCCTTCAGGGTAGCCGCGCAACGAAAAGCGCCGTTGGTTGAACAAACTTTCAGTCGGCAACGCCAGCGGCGCAGCGGAAACTTCGCTGGCCGCGCCGCCCAGACGAAACGGGCGCGCGCCGGCGCTACCGCGGCCGCCCAGAGCACGCAATGCCAGCACGTGTTGGCCGCGCAGCGGCAGATATTCGCGCCAGTCGAGCAAGGTCACGCTACCGGAATAATCGCTGTGTAAAAGACTGCTGCTTTCGTAACTGAAGTGTACGCGGCGTCCGTCGGCGGCACTGACCGAGAGCGGATAGTTATGGGTGCTGTTATATGTCACGCCCAGGCCCGCGACGGCATCGGTTTGGGTGTGAGCTACAAAATATGGGTCGAACACCCGCGCGTCCTGTTCCTGATCGTATACGGCGGCGGCATGCAAACCCCATTGCGATTGGAGGGATAGCAGCGGAAATACCGCTTCCGCGGTAACGCCATGCGAAAACCGAATGCTGGCGACTTTGTCGCGGTCATTAAGATAATCCACGGCGGCGCGCGCGGCGTGAAACTTAAAAACCGGATCGAAGCGGTCATATACGTAGGTAGCCTCACCCAGAAGCCAGTGATTTTTTACATCGAGCGCGGCCAGCAATGAATAGGTATGGCGCGCCAATGCGTCGCCGCCGCCGGTCAAGATACCGGCTTCAGTACGCTGTTTGGTGACCACCAGGTACGGAAACCACCATTTTGGTTTGACGGACGGCAGCGGTGAATATTCATTAACGGGGTAAGAGGCGCTTGCCGCCGGTGGTACGGGGGTTGCCGCGTGCGGCACAGATGGCGAGAGTGTGCGCTGTGGCGCCGTTGTCGCATCAAGGTCGATTCTGAAAATGTCATAACCCTGCGCCGTGGTGCCGGAATAATACAGCGTGGATTGATTGGCGCTGAGGCTGGGGTGGAAAGCACCGCCGCGCACGTGGGTGAGCGCCGTGACCGTGCGCGTGGCCAAATCCAGGCGGTGAATATTGTAGACGCCATCGTAGTCGGCGCTGTACAGGACGCTGGCGCCGTCCGCAGTAAAGGTTGCGTGCGCCTCGATGGCGGAATCGTCGGTGAGTTTGCTCCAGGAGCGAGTCTTGACATCAAACACCTGGAGATCCCATTGTCCGGAACTCCATAGCGCCGCGATGATGCGATCACCGTCCGGCGACCAGTGCGGTTCGCCGATCACTTCTTTAGCGTTACCTTGCCACAGCACCTTCAGCAGGGTGCCGGTGCGATCCAGCAGATGCAGGGCGCTATTGCCCTGTTGGTTTTGCACCGCGAGCATTCGCTGTCCATCCGGATGCCACGCCGCGAAACGGTACCGCTGTCCAAACGTGAGGCGGCGCATCGCATAAGTATCAAGCTCGATGTGGTAAATATCGGCGTAATAATTAGTATTGCGCGAGATTTCGAGTTGCGTGACTAAAATTCCGGCGCGCGGGTGTACATCGAAGCGGCCTTCATCAGTGCGCGCAATGCTGCGCGGCGTGTGGCTGCCGGGCGTGAGGAGCATCAGCTTGGCATGACTTTCGAAATCGTCCTGCAAGTAATAAACATCGCCGTTCGGCATCGCTAGGGGCGACTGGGTGTAATAACCGGTGTGCGTCAGTTGCGTGCCTTCCCGTAGACCGGCGGCGGCGATCTGGTCGAGTTGCGGCTGAAAACGTTCGCGCAAATAAACGCCGAACTCGGCCCAGAGCTGCTCCATGTCGCGACCAAAAATATTGAGACTGGTTACATTCAGGCTGAATGGCAAGAGATTGCCGCTGTAGTAGCCGATCCAGGCGCGCAACCGTTCAGGACCGTATTTTGCCTGGATAAATTCCATGAAATAGACGCCGTACAGATAACGGGTCGTGCCTGCGGGCCAGGTCGCGACAGGCTGGTTGACCTGACGCAGCGGTTTGATGCCGTTGGCCACTTCCAGGCGCATTAGCATCTGGAAGGTCGAGCTTTGTCCGCGGCCCATGCCTTGCGAATGATCCGTTTCCATAAATGTGGCCAGACCTTCGATGGGCCAGCCGGGTTGCAACAGGTTGGGAAACAGCCATGGGAAAAACCGTCCAAAAATATCGCGCAGCGAGGCGATCCAGCCGGCGGCTTTGTCCAGATGCAGCGCATGCGTGTATTCGTGGGTAATCAGATAATCCAGCCAGTCGCCGTAGTCTTCCAGCGTATCGATGTCGTCAGGAGGCGTGACGATAATGACCATCTCGTTGTTGGGGACGGGCGTCGTGGAGCCGTTGCTGAAATCCATGCGATCAGTCAACACCAGCTCCGTGGGCTGTGCGGGGGTCCACGCGAAAAACGGCTGCAGGCGCGTATGCGCACGTTCGGCAATGACCGCAACCTGTTGCGCGAGCGCATCCTCGCCATCGTGGAAATGAATATTGAAATGCGCGCTATGCAAGGTTTGCCAGCGCAATGCGGGGTCGTAGGAAAACGCTGCCTGCGCTGTGGTGGGCATCACGCTATACATTGCAATCAGCAGAAATATAGAGGCGCGCAAACGTCAGAGATTCTTTATATAAACTTGCGAGCGGCGCTGGAAGTTATACAGCGCCTGTTTTTTTACCGGCAGGGCGGTGATGTCGGCGTGCTCGAAGCCGCGCTCGATAAACCAGTGCGCGGTCTGCGTGGTGAGCACGAACAAGCGCTTCACGCCGATTTTTTTCGCGCGTCGTTCCAGGTACGAAAGTAAAGCTTCGCCCCGCCCGCTGTCGCGATAATCGGGATGCACCGCCAGGCCCGCCAGTTCGGCAACGTTGTCGTTGGGATATGGATACAGCGCGGCACAACCGATCACCATGCCGTCGCGTTCCACCACGCTGAATTGATCGATCTCGGTTTCCAGCAATTCACGCGAGCGCCGTACCAAAATGCCATCGGCCTCGAGCGGCGCGATCAATTCCAGAATACCGCCGACGTCGTCGATGCTGGCCTGACGCATGCCTTCGAAAACATCGGCATTGACCAGGCTGCCGATGCCGTCACGCGTGAACAGTTCCAGCAGCAGACCGCCGTCGACGCGCCGGTCAATTACATGCACGCGGCGGGTGCCGTTGTTGCACACGCGCACCGCGCTTTTCAATAACGCCATGTCGTCTTCCAGTACCGCGGTTTTGGCGGCGAGCGATTGCTCGGCTTCGTTGACCGATAATTCGCGCAACACCCGCTTACGCCGATCGCGTAAGCCAGGGGCCTCGACCAGACAAATCAATTTTTCCGCTTTCAATGCGATGGCGGCGGAAGTGGCGACATCCAGCATGCTCAGGTTGAATACTTCGCCGGTCGGCGAATAACCCAGCGGCGATAACAGCACGATGCTGCCGTCATGCAGGCTGCGTTGCAGGGCCTCCGCATCGATGCGGCGCACCTCGCCGGTGTGTCCGTAATCGACGCCATCGCGAATGCCCAATGGGCGTGCCGCGACAAAATTTCCCGAGGCGATGCGGATGCGGGCACCGGCCATCGGCGAATTCGCCAGGCCCATCGACATCAGGGCTTCGATCTCGACTTTCACGCTGCCGACCGCTTCTTTCACGCACGTCAGTGCAACTCCATCAGTCACACGCAGGCCATTCATGTAATGCAGTTCCACGCCGCGCTCGCGCAGGCGTTGCTCGATCTGCGGGCGCGCGCCGTGCACCAGCACCAGGCGTATTCCCAGGCTGTTGAGCAAGGCGAGGTCGTGAATCAAATGCGGGAAATGGGCATCCGCAACCGCGTCGCCATCGAATGCGATGACAAAAGTCTTGCCGCGAAACGCATTGATATACGGTGCGGAATTGCGGAACCACTGCACGAAGGGAGTAGTGTTTTTTGTGCTGCCCACGGGTGGACTCGTTGCGTTAGATGAAAGTATCGCCGCCAAATATATGAAGTGGGCATTCTACATGATGCGCTGCCGCGCGCAGCAAAATTGGCCAGGCAGGTTCAAATGCAGGCTGCTCAACTAAAAGGCCGCCGAGCCGATAAGCCGGTATTCAAAAAACCATTTAAATTTTCCAATTCACAGGGAGTAGCGGCACTCTCTGCAGAGGCCTCATTCGAGGACTTGAATTGATCTCCGTGGGAAGGTAAAGCATGCACTATATTTTCCTGATGCTGTTTTTACTCACAGGTGCGTCCGCGAGTGCGGACGTTTCGTCCGTGAATGAATCGCCCGCCATGCATTTACATTTCGCGATTGTCCCGCAGCAGTCGCCGCGCGAACTCGCAAAACGCTGGGGCCCCATTATTCAATACATAAGCGAACGTTCGGGCGTGGCTTTACAATTTCAGACCGCCAATAGCCTTACCACCTATCAACAGGAAATGAAGGCCGGGCTGTACGATATTTCGTTTATTAACGCCTACTATTACGCGGCCTTCAGCAATGACGCGGGCTACAAAGTTTTTGCCCAGGAAAAAGACGCCAAATTTATCGGCATCATGGTGGTACGCAAAGACAGCCCTTATCAAACGGTTGAAGATCTCGAGGGTAAGGAGTTGGCATTTCCCGCTCCTACCGCGGTCACATCGATGTTGGCGTACACCCACCTCAAGGCAAAGAACATTCATTTTACGCCCAGCTATGTAATCTCGATGGACTCGGTGTACCGCGCGGTGGCCAAGGGATTATTTCCCGCCGGCCAAGGTGAAACACGCACGTTCGGCAGCATGGAGCCGGAAATTCGCGATCAATTGCGGATTCTGTGGTCGGCCGAACCGATGCCGCCGTTTACCTTCAGTGCGCATCCGCGTGTGCCGCCGGCGATTCTGCAAAAAGTGCAGAAGGCCATGGTGGAAATGGCCAATGTTCCTGAAGGTATCGAGTTGCTCAAAGCGGTCAACATGAAGGGCATTGCCGCAGCGCAGGAAAGCGATTACGCCGCGGTGCGTAAACTCAAGCTTTTGGCGCTGGATCAGGCGCCGAAGATTGACTAATACTCCGGTAATGCAGGCGGCGAAACATGTTACCGATATGCGTTACACGCCGGAAATATTCTTGCCTCTTTCAAAAGGGGTCAGTTGATGTCATTTAGACTTAAAACAATCCTCGGCCTTGTGCTTATTCAGGCCATCTTGCTGTTGATACTCAATGGCTACGGTTTTAATGCTTTTAAAGCGTCAAGCAACGATGAGCTTTTAAAGCGCGCGCAAACCACCACGGCCCTGTTCGCCTCCACCGTGCATAATGCCGTGTTGGCATCGGATCTGGCCGCGCTGGAAAGTTTCGTGGATGAAATACTAACCAATCGCGATATCGTCTATGCACGGATTCTTGCCCGGGATGTCGTGCTGGCTCAAGCGGGCGACCGCAATGCGCTGGCCAAGCCCTTCCTGGGCGATTCGCATTTCGAAGATGTCACGGATAATGTGTTCGATAACCACGCGGATATCAGTCTTGCGAGCAAAACATACGGGCGCGTAGAGCTGGGATTTTCCACCAAGCCCATGGAGGAGGTGCTCACGGCGGCGCGGCATAAATTGTTCATTTTCGATACCCTGGCGATGACGCTGGTGACGATTTTTTCCTACCTGCTGGGGCTTTATTTAACCCGCGGACTGGCAACATTAAAGAACGCATCGCGGCGCGTCGCCGCAGGCCATCTGGGTTTTCAAATCGCGGTGCAGGGTCGCGATGAATTGGCGCAAACCGCCGCTGCGTTTAATGACATGTCGAGCAAGCTCGCCGCGTTGGACGAAGAACATCGGCGCGCCGAAAGCGAAATCAAACTTTTGAATACGGAACTTGAAAAACGCGTCGAGTTACGCACCACACAGTTAGCCTCGCTGAATAAAAAATTGGAATACCAATCGCTGCACGATGCCCTGACGCTGTTGCCGAACCGCACGCTCTATCATGACCGGCT
Source organism: uncultured Gammaproteobacteria bacterium (assembly GCA_964532385.1). Lineage (GTDB taxonomy): Bacteria > Pseudomonadota > Gammaproteobacteria > SG8-11 > SG8-11 > UBA6921. The sequence goes on from CAZHHW010000020.1 coordinate 34,255, forward strand.
GGATCAGGCGATTCTTATCGCGCGCCGCAATACGCAAAGCTTCGCGCTGATGGCGCTTGATCTTGACAGATTTAAGGAGATTAACGATTCGCTGGGCCATCACGCGGGCGATCTGGTATTGCAAGAAACCGCCGAACGGTTGAAAACCGCGTTGCGTCATTCCGATACCGTGGCGCGCATGGGCGGCGATGAGTTTGCGCTGCTGCTGCCCACCGCCACCAGCGCGGAAGAGGCGGCGGTGGTGGCCAAAAAAATCCTGTTGTTGCTCAATGAACCGCTGGTCATCGACGGGCGCTCGATCAATATCGGCGCCAGCATCGGGATTGCGCTGTTCCCGCAACACGGGGAGGATGCCACGACCTTGGTGCGGCGTTCCGATTCCGCCATGTATGTCGCCAAACGCACCCATGCGGGTTATATGCTTTACGACTCAAGCTTGGATGCGGAAGATGCGGAGCGGCTGACCCTGCACATGGACTTGCGTCATGCCATCGGCAATCACCAACTCGTGCTGCACTATCAGCCGAAGGTCGATTTTTCCACGCGCCAAGTGAGCGGCGTCGAGGCGTTGGTGCGCTGGCAACACCCGCGCCTGGGGCTGATCTACCCCGATGCCTTCATTCCAATTGCCGAAAAAGCCGGCATGATGAAGCCGTTTACACTCGCTGTAATCGAGCTGGCCTTAATTCAATCCTCCTTGTGGACCCAGGCGGGGCTCAATCTCACCATCGCCATTAACATTTCCGCCATTAATCTTCAGGACCCGCAATTCCCCGACGACATGGCGGCCATGTTGCATCGGCATCAGGTCCTGCCCGCGAACATCGAGCTGGAAGTCACCGAAACCGCCATCATGAGCGAACCGCTGAAGGCCATTGAGAACATCAAAAAACTCAGCGGCATGGGTTTGCAAATCGCCATCGACGATTTCGGGACCGGCTATTCCTCAATGGCGTATTTACGCAAATTGTTGGTCGCCAAAATCAAAATCGACAAGTCATTTGTAATGGACATGCATAACAACAAAAACGACGAAGTCATCGTGCGCTCGACCGTCGACCTGGGCCATAACCTGGGGCTCACTGTGGTGGCTGAGGGTGTTGAGACGCAAGGGGCCTGGGACAAGCTTAAGGAACTGGGCTGCGATTCCGCGCAAGGCTATTTTATGGGCCGGCCGGTGGCACCCGCCGAACTGGAAAAATGGGTCCGGCAATCACCGTGGGGTTTGGCGGCTCCGGATGCGGGTGCGAGCGAGAAAGCAGTACAGGTCGCGGGGAAGTAATGTCGATACTTGGCTTTTTTTGGCAAAAGACGTCTACGCGCCTTAAGGAAACTCCGATTTATTCATTTTCCTGGGAACGCGAGCGTCCCGCTCGCTGTTTTGCGGGCAAGATGCCCGCGCTCCCAGGGCTTAACTACGCCGCGAGTTTCGCAAGATAGGCGCGAATCCGCTTGGCGTTGGTTCCGACATCGCTTTTGCCCACCCGCGAAACCGATCTCACATCGATCACACTGCCAATTCCACTTGGCTTTATACGCACGACGACATCATCCTTGAAACCGAACCAGAACGTGGTCGCTGTGGCCTCAATGCGGCCGGCCGCGGCATCCGTGGCGGCCATCTCCCAGCCCATGGCATGCGCCGCTTCAAGTGCGCGGGCAAATGTTGCTGCGGGCGGTAGCGCGAGCTGTAAAGACTGAATATCCGGATAACTTTGACGTTGCGCGGCGGCAATCTCAGCGCCGCCATACGTGGCGGGATTGGGTGCATTGGCCCGCAAGGGCAAGATGGCCACGAACGCCGGTGGCTCGGTCAGGTCGGTGGAAATGTCATGAATTGGCGCGACGGCGTGCGCCTGCTGGCTCCACTGCCACGGGAGATAGGCGATTGCAATGCCAAGCGCAAGACTGAATGCCAGGCGTCCCGGCGCGGCGGCGCGCAATTTCGGAACTGCCAGGGCCAGCAGCGCTCCGGCGGCGGCCGCAACACCTCCGTAGGCGGCCCAGCGTAGCATTTGCAATCCGGTGCGAAACGGCCACAGCTCAAGCCGCACACCCAACCCGGAGAGCGCAAGCAGGGCGGCAGCAAGCAGTGCCAGCAGCAATGGAACGTGATGGATTTTCATACCTGTCTTGGCCTTCACCCGCAGGGTGATATTGTGTCAGCACAGATTACTACGCGGCCGCTTGACGTGGTACCGCCGGCGCAGCCTGCGGTCTGTTAAGGTGAGACTTGGAACCATGCCGGTGCGCATACACCCAGGTAAATTCCGCGCCCAGTAGAAAAATCTGCGCTGAAAAATAAACCCAAACCATGACCACGACGAACGACCCCGCGGCACCGAAACCGGACGCCACGCCGGTTTTGCCGATGTATAAACCGATCAGGAATTTACCGATGCTAAACAGCAGTGCGGTGACGAAGGCGCCAATCCATACATCGCGCCACGCGATTTTAAGGCGCGGCATGAATTTATAGATCGCTGCGAAACTTACCGTGATCAGTGCGAAACCCACCACGAAGTTGAAAATCTGCAAAAAGATTTCCCATCCTCCGAAATATCCCCCCCACCATTTCCCCAGCGCAGCAAGCACAGCACTCATCACTAAAGAAACCAGGATCAGAAAGCCCAGCCCCAAAACCATGCCGAAAGAAAGCAGGCGGGTGCGAATCAAAAACCAGATTCCGCCGCCGCTCTTGATCGCCGGCGAACGCCAGATGCGGTCCAGATCGCTTTGGAGTTCGGCAAATACGGTGGTGGCACCGACCACCAGCATCACGAAACCAATGAGTGTTGCGATCGCCCCATCGGCCGGTTCTTTCGCACTTTTCAGCAAGCCTTGAATGGCAGCGGCACCTTCTTCCCCGAGCAGGCCGCGCAATTGGCCGAAAATTTCGCCGCGCGCCGCTTCCTCGCCGAAGAAAAACCCGGCGACCGCGATCGAGATGATCAACATCGGGGCTAATGAAAACAGGGTGTAATAAGAAATCGCCGCACCCATGCTGGGCGCAAAATCATCGATCCAGGCATTCACTGAAGTTTTGGTCAGTTCCCAGGTTTGTGTGAGATTGATCATGGCCGGGTACCTGCGGATTGCAAAGCGCCGTCAGCTTGTAAAATGCCTTATTGATTTGCTAGAGTGCCTTGCGATACTGGGCTGTGCATGCAGCAAAGTTAGAGTAGCGGCATCATGTGGTCCGTCCGTTCTGGGTGAAACAAGGGGAGGTTTAAAAGTCATGTTCGAGCACAAAATTACCGCGATTGTCGGATTCCTTTGCATTATTGGCACCATTGGTTTGATGTTCGTCCACGCTGGTTAAGGAAGTTCGTAGCAGTCTCGCTTTGTAACCGGGCTACGGTTTCTTTCGAGACTGCTTTTAAAATGCAGCTCGTTTCGGCCGGCCGTTTGTGCCGTCAATAAAGTTTCTTTTCGGCGTTTCCCGCAACTGCCGCCCGTACCTCCCGCCCAATCGCGCGCAGCGTACTCATTTTTAAAACACGGTGGCCTCTCATGTTGTCACTCGAACAAGCACAAACCTCCATTCGCGAACGTATTTCGCAAGCTCAACACACGCAAACCATAGCGCTTCGCGAGGCGGCCGGATGTACGCTAGCGCGCGCACCGGTCGCGGTGGTCGACAACCCCGCATTCGATAATTCGGCGATGGACGGTTATGCCTTTAACGCGGCCGATCTGGCGCGTGCGCAAGGCGCCTTGCCGGTGCAAGGCGAATCACGCTGCGGCAGCGTTCCCAACATGTTGACTCCTGGCACCACGATGCGCATTTTCACCGGTGCGCCCGTACCGCAGGGGGCCGACAGTATTGCTATCCAGGAAATGGTGCAGGCCGCAAACGGCGTGGCAGTGTTTCCCGCCGCGGCAAAAAACGAAGATTTTATCCGGCGGCGCGGGGAAGATTTCCGTAGCGGCGAAGCGCTTTATCCGCCCGGTCGCCGTATTACGCCGATGGATATCGCGTTGCTGGCAACGGCCGGCGTCGGTCAGGTCGAAGTATTTGTCAAGCCCAGGGTGCTGGTGGTCGCGACCGGCGATGAGCTGGTCGCGCCCGGCACGTTGTTGCAGGCCGGGCAGATTTACGAATCCAATCGCACGGCCACCCTCGCTCAATTGCGCCAGCTGGGTGCCGAAGCCGTCGACGGCGGCATCGTCAAGGACGATCCTGAAACCTTGCGTGGCGTGCTGGCTGCCGCTGCCGATTACGATTTCGTCATCACCAGCGGCGGCGCTTCGGTGGGCGACCACGATGTGGTTAAACAAGTGTTCGCACAACTGGGCAGCATCGAATTTTGGCGCGTGAAAATCAAACCCGGCAAACCGCTTGCATTCGGGCGCATCGGCGATAAAACCCATTTCTTCGCGTTGCCGGGCAATCCAGTGTCAAGCCTGGTCACCTTTAAGCTGTTTGTCGAGCCTGCGCTCGCGGCCTGGCACCACCGGGTGTGGACGTGGATGGAGCTTGCCGCGACAGTGGAAAACGATTTTCGCCGCTCTGCCGGCCGCATGGAGTTTTTGCGCGGGCGTCTGCGCACGCAAGACGGGCGCCTGTACGCGCAAGCCCTGCCGGGGCAGGGATCGCATATGCT
>CAZHHW010000021.1:0-11675 GCA_964532385.1 uncultured Gammaproteobacteria bacterium
TAAATAAGAAGGAAGTGCCGCCGATTTGGACTAAGTTACATGTCGGCGGGATGTCGAGCTGGCCGAACTGCGATCGAGTACATTCAAAAAGGGGACAACGTATCCTGCGATCCCAGATAGCCGGGGTGCGCGGTCTCGATTTCACCGCACACTTCGTCGTCGTGTTTCTTTTCCTTCAGTGCAGTCACTTACGCTTCGGTCCGGATGAACTGTTCGCGTGCAACTTTTTCTTCCAGCGCCTTTGAGCCGTTTGCGGAAGCTTTCCAGGCCATGGCGTAGCCAGATACTGTGCACGCCGCTGCTCGGACAAAGCACCCACCTTATGCAGCTCATTGCTGGTGCGCGCCTAGCCATGCGCCGGCGAGGCAATCGCTCACCTGCGCACACACCGCACGCTCAGCCGCTTCGTTCACACGGTCCTTGACGTTGGGTTTGCGCCAGTTCTTGTCCAGCAGTGCGTCTACGCCGTCGTGTTCCACGGCATCCCGGTTATATCTCGTGACACACCCATCACCCGGCAGGGCCGCGCAATGTTGCTCAACTCGTCCGCCAGATTCAGCAGTCCCAGTTTATTATTCACGACTCTTTGGTTACTCTGTTTCATAAGGGTTGCGTCGGTTGGTTTTTGCTCGCACAACCATCAAAACCGGTAACCCTTCTTCTTTCAAGAAGTGTCAGATCAAGTCGGAACTAATACAATTTACACCACTCGCGTAGAACCGTTTACGATTCAATTTAAAAGCCTGATGTTGACCAAGGCGATTTTTTGGTTATCGACAATGTAATTCTTTTTAACTTCCTGCCTTCGACAGAAAATGACTTTTCAGGAATGATCGAGCCATCCTTATTCGTCCTTTTTGGTGTCATCCAGCTTGCGTATAACGGCATGCAATTTCACGACCGTAGTACGTTGGGGTTCATCCACAAAATGGGGGCGGTCAGTTTTAGCTTGGCCTGCTTGAGTTGCCAACTCAGCTTCACGCGCTGTAATCAATGCCAAGCATTCCCGAATACCTTCTATGGTCGCAGGTGACAACGCATGTTTCACACCCGGTGCGGTATATGTATCTTTGGCAATATCAGTTAACACGCGCTTCATCATGCGCAAAATACGTTCTTCCTGAGTCAACGATGTGGGATTCACGGCAGATCCTCGTGTTTCGATGAGTGGATTGTCGCACGTCATTCAAGCCACAACCATTCAAGAACGCCATGTTTCGAGTCGATACCTCCAGAGGGAATACACATATTACAAGCAGTGTTTATGTGCATGCGCAAGAGATAACAATTCGATGAAGCTTAAGTTTGGCAATTTTACGCAGCGAGTTGCCACGATCTCGGTCATCCTGGCAATTTTGATCGCGGCAGCTGTTCTATACGCCCGTCAAATTGTTGAAAGTTCATCAAAAAAGAGCCTGATCTCGATAACCGAAAGCCAGCAGATCGAAAATGCATTACACAATTTACGTTCCTCCATGCAAAGCTTCGAGCAAGCTATTTATCAATACTCGCTATTACAGGACAAACAGCAACAAGAGCGGGTCTTGGTATTAAGCAACAGTGTGGTATTTCAAACCGCTGGGTTATTAAACACACCTGTTGCACAGCAAACTGATTCAATCATCGAAGTTATCCATACCCTGGAATCAGATCTACGCCGTTTGCAAACCGAAGTGCGGCAATTATTAACCGTAATGAGTAATGCAGGGACGTTCTATCCGGGGATGTCGATTCTGACCGAGAAACTGTATCCGACCAATGTGCTTTTCATGCAAGCGGTGGAATTAGCCATTTTAGAGGCTGAAAGTTCGCTCAAGCGTCCTGAGCAACGCGACATTCTTAATATTCTGATGGAAATAAAATACGCCTGGGTGCAGCAAATCAGTTCGGTGCGCGTATTCATCGCGAATCGCGCTGGCGCATTCGGTGAGCCGCAAAAAAGCATGGAGTTAAATGAAAATAACCGGCGTATGTTTGCGCAGATTGTAAGTATGCAGTTAAACAAATTAAATGCTTATGCAGCGCGTAAACAATTAGGACTTCAGGAAAGCGAATCATTGGTGGTGATGCGTCAGGCAATGGACCGCTATGAGAAAGATTTTCAGGCAGCCGCAAAAATCTATCTTTCCGAAAATTGGCGCGCCGACATTCCGATCATGCGCGACATCATTCATCCCATACTAATAAAGGCATGGCAGGATATCGACTCCATTGAAACGGCCATCGAACAAAAGGGTGATTCCAATATCTTCGATTTAGTCGAAACAACCGGCACCTTGTCGAGATTTATCTGGCTGTACAGTCTGTTTGGTTATGCCGTGCTAGTGGTTGGTTATTTGTTGTTTGAGTATGTGGTCCGACGTCCCATGTTGCAGGTGGCGCAAGCATTGGATGCGTATGGCCATGATGTAACGTATACGCCGGTGATAAAATTCAATACCGAAGAAACACGCACGCTGGTGAGTGCATTTTCGCGTATGCAGAAACACGTCGAGTCGCGCCAAAAACGTTTAGAGTCAATTCTTGACAATGCGGGGGAAGGCATTATCACTCTCAGCGACGAGCGCCGTATCGAGTCATTTAACAATGCCGCACAAATTCTGTTTGGTTATCAGGCGGATGAAGTCATTGGCCGCGATGTGCAGGTGTTGTTAACCGATACCACCGGCGAAGAGAACATGCAGTTTGTGCGCAGGCTGTACGGTGCAGACCCGCTCAAAGGCGCAATGCGTCTGAGTTCGGTGGTGTCTGCCAAACGCAAAATGGGCGATGTATTCCCGCTATCGATAAATCTAAGCGAATTGCGCGTCGATGACCGGCGTTTATTCGTGGCGATTGTTGAAGATATCAGCGAACGCCAGGCGATGTTGCAGCACCTGAAGCATCTCGCAGAGCACGACTCCCTCACTGGTCTTTATAATCGGCAATTTTTCATGGATGAGCTGGAACGTGTCGTAGGACGTGTTGCCCGTCAGCGCGGCGGCATCCAGCATGCTTTGCTGTACATCGATCTTGACAATTTTAAATTCGTTAATGATACCTTGGGGCACCTGGCCGGGGACAAGGTGCTGGTCGAAGTAACCCAGATGTTGCGCAAACGTTTGCGTAAAAGCGATTTGCTGGCGCGCTTGGGCGGCGACGAATTCGCCGTGTTGTTATACGACGTGGATTTAGCACAAGCAGAGCAAGCGGCTGAATTTTATCGGTTGCAATTGGCCGACTACATCTTCAGGTATGAAACCAAGGCCATCGATGTGGGTTGCACCATCGGCGTGGCCATGTTCACGCCTGATGTCCACAACAAGGAAGACTTGCTCGCGCGTGCCGACATTGCGTGCCATATCGCCAAACGCGCGGGCCGTAATGCCGTGCATGTGTACCAGCCGGACGATAAAGAAAATATGACCAGCATGCACGCCGATATGGGTTGGGCGCGGCGTATCAAGCAGGCGATTGAAAACGACCGTTTTGTGCTGGCATGTCAACCCATCGCGTACACCAGCACATTGATCGTATCCAGTTACGAAGTGTTGTTGCGGTTACGCGACGAGAAAGGTGAATTTGTCATGCCTGCGGGGTTCTTGCCGTCGGCGGAACGTTTTGGATTAATGCTTGATATCGACCGCTGGGTCATCGAACAGGCGATTGCTTCATTGTCGGCGTTACGCAAAAACAACCCTCTGTTGCGTTATTCGGTAAATTTGTCCGCCAAAGCGGTATGCGACGCCACCATCTTGGGAGTCATCAAGGAGTTGCTGGTGCGCTATAACGTCGAGCCCAGCGCAATTACTTTCGAAATCACCGAAAACGTAGCGATCGGCAATATGGGACTGGCCGTGCAATTCATGGAGCAACTCCGCGCGCTGGGCTGCTTCATAGCACTGGATGACTTTGGCGTAGGTTATTCATCCTTCGCCTATCTAAAAGATTTACCGGTCGATTATGTCAAGATCGACGGCTCATTTGTTAAAAATATCGAGACCAACGCATTGCATCGTGCCATGGTGAAATCCATGAATGAAGTCGCTCACGCCGTCGGTAAAAAAACCGTGGCTGAATTTGTGGAAAGCGAGGGTTGCCTCGTAATGCTGCGCGATATCGGGGTGGATTGCGTGCAGGGATACCATATCGGCAAACCCATGGTGGTCGAGGTACCGCAATTTCGCGTTCAGACGGCCATATCGGCAATCTGAGGTTTGCATGGCTATTGGTCAAATTCTTCGCTCGGTTTGTAGTATTTTCGGAATGAGGTATGCATATCCTCTGTATGTTTAAGAAAAGTGTCGATGATTTGCCGCTGCGCGCCACCTATTGCCGCCGATCATGTTTCACATTTGACCCATGACCAAGTCTGACCGTGTAAAACCAATCGTTAAAATTGCGCTGAATCGCGAGCGTGAAGCCGCGCGTATCTTTGCAGAAAGTCAGCGCGTACTCCAGGAAAGCGAACAGCGTTTGGCGGAAGTTCGCCGCTACCGTGAGGAATATCTTGAAAACTATCAAGCCCGCGGACGCGGTGGCATGAGCGCGCAGCAAATGCGCACGTACCGGAATTTTTTACAAAAACTGGACACGGCTGTGGAACAGCAAGAACAATCGGTGCAACTGGCGCGCAGTGAGTTTGCACAGCAAAAACTGCACTGGATGGAAAAGCACCTGCGTACCCAAGCGTTAGATAACATGCGCACACGTTACATCACGCAGGAGCAACGCGATGCGCAACGCACGGAGCAAAAAGAGTCTGACGAACGTGGGCTGCGCCGCAGCATGCCCGATGAATCATAATCGCTCAAGTCGCGCGCTTCGATGTCGATGTAAGCTATACCACCGGATCGTGTTATCAGCATGCCGGGACGCGGGTAAAGCATGAGCATCTTCCGCTAGCACTGCGAGCATTCCGCAAATATAGTGGGGAACCTTAACTATGTCGATGAAACCCGTGATGTTGATCCGCGCGTCAATACATGGGTCAAAGCATTACAATGTGAGGACGCGGACAGTATTGAACAAGTCTTACCGCTCCATCATGGCTTTCCATTGTTGTGAAGATCATTACTCCAAAGGCGAGGTGTGATATGTCAGTAATACTTAATACGGCGGGAGATAGAAAGGAAGCCGTGATCAGCATATCGGGTCGTTTCGACTTCAGTATCCACAATGAATTTCGCCAGGTACTTGAGCAATTGCGCACTGTAAAATACGAAAAATACACTGTCGACATGGGTACGGTGAATGACATGGACAGTGCGGCACTGGGTATGCTTCTGCTGCTGCGTGACACCGTCGGTGGCGACAAGGTCGATGTGCATCTGGTGCGTTGCCGCGCGGAAATTCGTGAAATGTTGAAGATGGCTAATTTCCAAGATCTGTTTCGAATCGGTTAGCCGCCTTCACGCGTGAGCGTGTTTCCTGTCTGCTTATGCCGCGATTACCATGAAAGTTCTTATCGTCGAAGACGATCCCAGCAGTCGACTTGTGCTTCAGGCCATGCTCGAGCACTTCGGGTATCTTGTGGTCGCAGCCTCCGATGGAGCTGACGGCGTGGCGATGTTCGAATTGGAAAAGCCGGACGTGGTATTGATGGATATCATCATGCCCGTCATGGACGGCTATGAAGCCACCCGCGAGATTAAACGCCGCTGCGGCCGCCGTTTCGTTCCGGTGATCTTTGTAACCTCGCTGAACGGGACCGATGATCTGGTAAAAAGTATTGAGGCCGGCGGCGACGATTGTTTGGTGCGTCCGTTTGATGTTGCCGTCCTGCAAGCCAAATTATCGTCGATGCACCGCATTCAAATGGTACACGCTGAACTTGCGGCGCATGAACACGCTCTTGAACTGCACAATTCCCGGCTAAATCATGAAATGAAAATTGGCCAACATGTGTTGGCTAAAATGATGCGCAAAGGAATTAGCGATGAGTCGGTGCTGCGCAGTTGGATCTCGCCGCTGGGAATATTTAGCGGCGATTTGTTGTTGAGCACGCGCACTCCGGCCGGCGGTTTGCATGTGATGCTGGGCGATATTACCGGACATGGATTGTCCGCGGCGATCGGCGCACAGCCCGTGGCGGATATTTTCTACAGTATGTCGGGCAAGGGATTTTCCATCGGTGACATTGCCTGTGAAATGAATAGGCGTCTGCACGATACGCTTTATCCGGAGATCTTCTGCGCTGCATGCTTGGTGGAGCTGGATGAACAACGCACCACGGCGACGATTTGGAATGGCGCCATGCCCGACGTGCTCATCACCGATACCGCCACCGGTCAGCAACGGTGTATAACCTCTCAACATCAAGCCTTGGGAGTGCGCGCCGATGACCAGTTCAACCGGCGTGCTGAAATCGTTTCCATTACCGCCGCCGACATAATTATTTTATGCAGCGACGGCTTTGTGGAAGCGCGTAATGATCGCGGTGAGAAATATGGCCAGGGGCAATTTACCCGGTGGGCTTCGCGGGTGCGCGACAAGACACCGGGATTGGCCACCCTGCGGGCATCTTTTCTGAATTTCATGGGCATGGCGCAGGCTACGGACGACGTTTCGCTGGTGGAGATCTCTTGCATACCTATGGTTGTTGGCCGGGATGAGAATGACAATAAGCTCCAACACCGTAAAATTCCTCCCACGCATTGGCAAGCACAGGTGGTATTGCATGCCGATGCGCTGCGCAGTGTAAATGTGGTCGCGGTGGTTACCAATTTGATCACCGATATTCAATCGCCCCCCGGGCATCGCGAGCGTATCTTCACGGTGTTGACAGAATTATTTACCAATGCCCTGGATCATGGTCTGCTGGGGCTCGATTCGCAATTGAAGTCAAGTCCCGAAGGGTTCGCAAGTTACTACTTGCAGCGCAGTCAGGCGCTCGCACAGTTGCGCGAGGGCTGGGTGCGCGCCACGCTGCAACATTTCCCGGAAGAGGGTGCCGGAGTGCTTAAAATACGCGTTGACGATAGCGGTCCGGGCTTTGATTTTGCACGCCGTAATGAGTCCGTAAGCGAACAACCCTATTCCACGCTCTACCAAGGCCGCGGCATAAACCTGGTACAAACGTTATGCAGCAGCGTCGTCTTCAGCGGGAAGGGTAATCAGGTTGAGGTTGTCTATCGCTGGCCGGTTTAATCCAGATTCCGCGCTACTCTTTTGCCCTTTGGCATACCAATTGCTGATATGACATCAAGTCGAAATCAATTGGGAGATTGCCGTGAATCCACAGCTCAGTGCATTAATTTCCGTTCAACAGGCACCTGCGAATTCAGGCCCAGCACCAGCCGCAGCGAACGACACGTTGCCGTCGTTCGCGGAGACGCTTACGGATGTGTTGGGCGATGAAGGGCCGGCTGATGCTGTGTTGCAGGCGCTATTGTTGCAGGTGACCGCCGATGCACCCGTGCTCGTCGCAACGCCTGCCGATGGGTCTGTGCCAGCAGAGGTTGATGACGGCAATGTTTCGCCGGAGAACGGAACCGATTTACCGCTGCTGTTGCAACTGCTGGATTCAACCAACACGCTCACACCCGAGTCAGGCCTGCCAGTAGATACCCAAGACGCGATGTTCGATGTAAATCAGATGGAAGTGGATCCGGCTGCGCAGTCTGTCTTGCCGATGACCTCCCTGGAAGCACAATTGCTCGCGGCGACTAGGGTCGCGGGTACAGGCAAACAGTCGCCTGCCGGGTCACCGCGTAGCGAGGGATCCGCGCTTGGAGCCGCCACCTTGTTTGCAACCAATCCAGCGAACGCGGGATTAACTCTCACGGCGCTGACCGGCGGCCCGCAAGCGCAGACAGCGCCGAATGATCAGCATTCCGCACAACAAAGTTCGCAGCACGATCTGGAGCTATCCACATCGCTGACCTCGGTACTGCTGCCGGTGAAGGGAGCGAGTATTGAACAATTTAATCTGGCGGTGCCTGCGATGCCGGAAATTTTTGTGTCCGATACCTCAAGCATTAATACCAGCGCGGCCCCCGTGAATGCCGCAGTCAGCCTTGCGCCGAATGTCTCCGCCACACCCATTACGCCAGCCGGGAAATTCGATCTGGTCGTTCCACAAGCCCCGGGCCAACCCGGCTGGAGCGATGTGTTCGCCGATCGGGTCAGTTTCGCAGTGCGGCAAAATCTGCAAGAAGCTGAGATTCGCTTGAATCCGCCTTCGTTAGGGCAAGTGGATGTGCGCATTGTGATGCATAACGATCAGGCCAATCTGATGTTCAGTTCACCGCATAGCGCGGTGCGCGATGCGATCGAAGCTTCCATGGCCCGTCTGCGTGACATGCTGGCCGACAGCGGCTTTAGCCTGGTTAATGTCGATGTCTCGGATAAATCGTTAGCACAGCAACGCGATGCACGTGAACAGCGCGAATCCGAAAACGGCGGCACGCAATACAGCGCCGAATTTGAACTGGCGGCGAATGCTCCCGAAGTATTGCGCGGTAGCAGCAGGAATATTGATTACTATATATAACCGATGTGACGCTGGCGCTCTTTAAGCTGGAAAGAATTCCAGCTTGCTCAGTGCGGTTAGCGCCGCAATTCCCACAGCGCCATTTTTCCCAGATCGAGAAAACCGAGTTTGCGGAACACGGTATAACCCATCGGCATCGCTTGCACGGTCGCGGTTTTGCAACCACGCTGGCGAGCTTCGTTAAGTGCAATCGAGATTAATGTCGAGCTTAGCCCCTGAGCTTGCGCGCTGGGCAGGGTGGCGACGCAATAAACGCCGCAGTTCCCGTTGTGCTCGAGCAGCATCACGCTCGACATCGGTTCGCCAGCGACGCGTGCAATGTAAAAACGTGCGCTTGGATCGTCCACGCGCCGCAGTGCCGCGCGAAACGACGAGCCCCGCAGCTCATAAGCTTCTTCGTTAAGGGTCGCGACCGTACCAAGATTTTTGGTCAGCGCCCAATCAAAGTGCGGTGGAATTTCAAACGCGAAACTATCCAGATCGCGCGCCATGGCAATCGGTGCGCCATCGAACTTGTGCCCATGTCCGGCAAGAAAAGCGGCGGCATCCTCAGCCCCCGGCATGAGCCACACGGTCCACGCCCGCACACCCGCGCGCAGGTAATGCCGGTCAAGTTCGGTATAAACATTTTTGAGCTGCTCAAGCTGTTCATAAGCGGCGGAATTGAAAATTGAACGCTCCGGAGTATCCGGGACCAGACTGGCGACGATCCCGGGATATTCGATCACGCTGGATGCAGGGGCGGCATGTCCCAGCAGGGCGATAAACGCTTTGAGGCTGTCGTGCAACAGGTGAGATGCGATGCGTACGTCCATCCGTTTGAGTCTTTCCCGATAATTTTACAGTGATGTAATTGAAGTTAATCGCATGCATTCGTGAGCGTCAATGAGATCCGGTGCAATCTCCAGGTTCTTTTGCTTAACTAAGAATAAATATCAGCGGATTCATAATTTTATAGACGAGTGAAGTGAAATGTAGCTCGGTCAGATTTTTTCAAAATTTAAGTTCCTTCGAGAGTGGATTGCCATCCTCGTGGGGGATAGTTCTTATCTTATAGCAATGATATTTTGAATTGTATTTACAAAATAGAGGTTAGGCCGCCTGGAGTCAGGGTCTTGTGATGTGTTGCGTTTCCAGAAGTGTCCACATTCCCGAGTGCATCTTAATAGGCGCAAATTGGGATAATTGCTGTATCGGTTGTGGATTTTCAGTTCGGACAAGTACATATCGGTACCTGGAAATTACGTCATGCCATATCTGCGGTTGTAATTGGTCAAGAGCTTGTGGCGTTGGCCACTGTCGATCTTGTCGGAGATGCAAGGGCAGCATCGGATTCGGAAACGGCAACGGGTTTACGCCGCCGCCAACCAGCAGGTGGTAATAGTAGTGATCATGGGCGTGGAGTTCATAGAAAATGTCGGGATCAAGCACTTTTGAGCGGCTGTCGAGCAACAGCGGCAACACTGCGGAGTTTCTTTCCATGTTTGCGAGAATGGGAAGTAATTGTGCAGTTTCTTCCGTGATTTTTGCATGCAGGTTAATGGATATCACAACCAGTCCCATCGTTAGGACGGCGCAGATATGACCCACCCTGCGTGGGATACGCACATTGGCAAGTAACCACGCGAGTAACACGTAGCTTACTGGCGCTAGGCGCAGATTAAAATAAGCGTAATAGCCCATCCAGAAAGGCAAAATAATGAAGCCCGCCAATGTCAGTGTCAGGAAAACAATCAGTGGAGTTGAGAACTCGATATGTTGCCAATTACGTAAGGCAAAGAAGAACAGCAATCCAAATACTGAAACCCAAAACGCCGCAGCGTAAAAGTTGATACCGTTGTACCACCGCATGCCGGTAAACATTGTGAAATAAAAGGCCGCGATGCCTTCTGCGGGCCACCATCGGATTGACCAAGCATAACCGGGTGCATTCGCTTGTGTTGAGCTGATGAAGTACCAGAGTGCGAACACCGCCATGACCAGCACCAGCGGAAACACTGTTTTTTTAAACTTGATGCGATCAGTATAATTAAAAAGAGCCAGGACAAGACCAAAAACCAGATAGGTTAGTACGCTAAAGGGGTGGGTAAGGAATAATAAGGCAAGAAGGGTCGATTGATAAAGTACGGAACCTGGAGTTATCGGACGTGAGGCAAAATCGCCTAAGCCCATCAAAGCCAAAAACAACAAAGGAATGGATAACAGGTAGCTTTGGAAACCTAAAAAATAGGTTTGGTTAAAAATAAATGGAAAAATCAATAATAGCGCCCAGGGAGCCTGTGTGTGGGAATGATATCGAGCGGCATGCAAGACTATCGTGGCCATCAACAGCACATACAGTGAAGTAAGTAGTTTTCCCGCAACTTCGATATTCGTGAACGCCGCAAACAGCTTTAATAGTCCATAGGTAAACACATAAGCGCCCAGACTGGGATTGAGTTCGTAATTTTGTTGCCAGTCGTAATCAGGCGAATCGAAGGTTGATAACACCTGTGCAATGAACAGGTGCTGCGGATAATCCTGCATCGGCAAAAAGCGATAACCCCACACCGGCCACAGGCTGGCAAGGGTCAGCACGGCCACCCAGATCAGAAAGCCGCGATCCCAAGCGGTCTGTTGTTGGCCGGGAAAGCGTGAGTCTAGGGATGCCATGGTGAGTCGTTCACGCTTACGAGTCCTTGCTGGGAAATAATTACGGATAGAGTCGAAATCACAACGCTGCTGTCCCGCGGCTTGTGCACATGGCTAACGAGGGATTGTATGCCGTGGCTGTCGCGAGCAAATCGTCACGGCGTGCATTGGACAGGAAAGACAGACTGTTTGCCGAATGAATAAATTCACAAAACAATTGGGCCGCCTCCGGGTGAGTGCTGTAGGCGAGATAGTTTGCCATTTCCATCATGAGGCGTGGGTACACGGTTGGATTGTCGGCCCATGCCCGCATTCTCGGCCATGACTCTTTGTGAGGGTCAAAATAAAATACTTCATAACGCTCAATCTTTGCCTGATTTTCAGGGGCACGCCGCAACAGCAGCAACGCTGTTGAATCGCGGTATATCTGAGCCCAGCCCGCCGGCGGAAACAGATTGTCCAGCTCGGTCTTGGTGTCGATGAGGGCGTAGTTGATATTCCAGCGCTGCAACTCACGCGGATTTTTCGCATAGTACAGAGTGTCGCCAAACACGGTGTGGTGGTTGTATTG
>CAZHHW010000021.1:11775-37579 GCA_964532385.1 uncultured Gammaproteobacteria bacterium
GCAAGGAATGGAACGGCCACGACGCCAAATTCACTGATCGCGCGGCGATAGCGCATGGCTAGCGCTGCGAATATGACCACAACCAGCAGTGCAGTGAAATCCACCGAACGCCAATTAAACAGTATGGTAGCGAGGGTGATGCCCAGCAGGATCCAGAATGGATAATGTTCTGGCCACATGGCCGGCCGGAATTCTTCGACGAATTCCACCAAAGAATTGCCGTTGATGAATTGCAGGAAAATGTCGTAACTCAGCAACCCCCAGGGATTAATCAGCATGGTCGCCAAGGTGATGGCCAGCCAGAAATTCAAATCCTTTAAGGATGACCCGGACAGCGGTGCCCAGCCCGGCAGCGCTATTCTGTGACGTGCCAGGTATTTAGCATTTTCACCGAATGCCCACAGACTCAAAAAAATTACGCCATACACGGCACCATGCAACCAGTCCCATGCCAGCATGATGAACGGCAGCCAGCGCAGTGCCGCAACCTGCATTTGACCTGTCCGGTAGCCGTGCAGGATGTAACCCAGCAATGCCAACCCCAGCAGAGAGAATAACTCAGGACGTACCAAATAACGTTCGGCGGCAACCAAAATGGCGGTGGCAGTCAATAATGCAGCCAGCAACGAACTTGCACCGCGCATACGGCAACTGCGAAACAACAAAGTGATAACACCCGAGGCAAGCGTTATCTTGAATAAATTCAGACCTGCGCTACCCCCGTGCAAGTACAGCGCGTATAACAAAATTTGCGCCAGCCATTCATGATTGCTAAATGGAGTCCCGGCCTGGGTATAGGAAAATATTTCCTCGTTGATGATGCGATGCTGTTCCAGCATCGCACGCCCATTCGCGAGGTGCCAATAAATGTCGAAATCAAAAAAAGGGAAAATGACCAACCCCACGGCGCACAGTATCAAGCCGGATATAGTTATTTTCCGCAGGGTGTCGATGCTGTTCAGCGCGAGATTGTTTTTCATGCGGTTGCAATTAGAATCGCGCAAGTTCAGATTGCGCAGTGCATCCTGAGAGGAGTTTACCGGTTGAAAGCTTACTGAATTAGAGGTGATGCAGCCAGCGCACACACCGGTTTGTTTAACGATGGTATTTCATTCCCAGGTCAGGACGGGCAGTTTTAAACATGACCATACTTAATCGCTGGGTGCCGGGCATCGGCATCCTATTATGCGCCTTGTTAGTTGTCTATCCACTCTCCGATTTTGACACGTTCTGGCACCTTGCGAATGGGCGCGCGATGTTGGAACAACATCGTATCATCAGCGAGGAAATATTTTCCTACACAGCCAGTGGCAAGCCATTCGAAAATCATGCCTGGCTGGCGCAAATCATATTCGAACTGATCGTCGAGTTATTCGGGTTGCCTGGACTGACAATATTCAAAGCGCTGCTGGTCGCTTTGATGGTGGGATTGACCTACCGCACGATGCGTCTGCATCAGATTGGAAATGCGCTAGCAGCGTTGTTTAACTTATGGCTGGTATTCGCCAGCGTGTATCTGCTTACGGAACGGCCAAATCTGTTTTCGCTGGTGTTTTTAGCATTGCTGGTTCATATGCTGGAAGGATTTAGGACGGGCCATCACAGCTCTAAATGGTTATGGATATTACCGCCGTTGTTTATCGTCTGGGATTTTCTGCATGGATCGGTTTATGGCCTGGTCATGCTGGGTGCGTATACCGCAGGGTTGTCGGTTACCCGCTTGTCCCAGATGCAGTGGCACTGGAAGGCACTGAGCCGGGACCGCCAACTGCGTACGCTTTGGAGCGTAACCGCGATTGTGTTGCTGGCGGTGGCCTTGAATCCGTATGGATTGTTTGAATACGGGTTTTTCACCGGGTTGGTGAACGGTAACACCCTCGCATCAATGGTCGGGGAATTTCAAAACACACCGTGGATTGCGGAGTTTATTCCATTTTGGATTGCGCTGGGAATCGCTGCGTGGGCCGCTCTGGTGGCGCTGCGGCGAAAAGATTTCGTACCCGCGGCAATGCTATTGCCTTTCGCTTTTTTAGCGGTGCGTTATAGTCGAGCTACGGCGCCATTTATGATCGTCGCGATGCCGTTGATTGCGCATTATGCCCAGACGTCATTAAAAGCTATTTTTTCCGATGCACACGTGCGCCGTTTCGGCCGCCCGGCGTTGGCGGCTGTTTTCATGGGGATTACTCTGTATGTGATGTATTACAAATTTGGTGAGCCGCACCACATCAATAGCTTCGGTCTGGGTATTAATCCCGATTTTCATCCCGCCGCCACGCTCAAATTTCTCGACGCGAACCACATCGGCGGCAATCAGTTCAATTCCGGTGAGTTAGGCGGTTATCTTGCGTACGCTGCTCCGCAGCGCAAGATTTTTTTGTACAACCACCATCAGGTATTCGACACCTTGACCGCCTCGTTATGGCATCCGCAAGCGTTACGGCGCTGGGATATCAACTACGCATTGCTCGGCTACAACTGGCAACGGTATCGACATTTATTTCCGCTGGAAGAATGGGCGGTGGTTTACTGGGAAGCCGCCACCATGCTCATGTTGCGGCGCACGCCGGAGAATCAAGCCATCATCTCTGCGCATGAAATCGCCTATTTCTCACCGCGCTTGAACGGCGAACAGATCAGTGCGATGGCGCAGGACCCGCGCGTGTTTCCAAAGCTGTTGGCGGAACTGGCCGACTATCTAACCTACCGCGAAGACCCTGAAATGGCGCAGGTATTCGCCGGATTAATTGCCGTTTCACGCGACCGGCTCGATCCCGCATGGCGCGCCCGGCTTATCGAACAGGTATTGCTGGGCAACCCCAACACTTCGCTAGCGTTTTAAAATCGAACCCAGTAAGCCGCGCACAATGCTGCGTCCAAGCGAGCTGCCGACCGAGCGCAACACGCTTTTTGCGACGGTTTCGAACAGTTCCGTGCCGGTGTTCCGCGAGCCGGGCGTGGAGCGCGTATGCCTCGGGCGCTGCCCGGCTTCATCCATCGCGGGTGCCGGCTGGTTTTTTTTCTTTAGCATTTCATAGGCGGACTCACGGTCGATCGCTTGTTCATAACGGCCGCGTAATGGGCTTTGCTGCATGCCGGCCTGTCGTTCCGCGGGTGTGACCGGACCGAGACGAGATTGCGGCGGGCGGATAAAAGCGCGTTCTACGACACCCGGCACACCGCCTTCGCCTAATGTCGAGACCAGCGCCTCGCCAACACCAAGCTCCGTGATCGCGGATGCCGCGTCAAATTGGCTGTTGGCGCGAAAGGTTTGCGCCGCGGCCCGCACCGCCTTTTGATCCTTGGGCGTAAAGGCGCGCAATGCATGCTGGATACGGTTGCCCAGTTGCCCAAGTACATCTTCGGGAATATCCAGAGGACTTTGCGATACGAAATAAATTCCGACGCCTTTAGAGCGAATCAGCCGTACCACCTGCTCGACTTTATCCACCAGGGCTTTGGGCGCACTGTCGAACAGCAAATGCGCTTCATCGAAGAAAAATACCAGTTTGGGTTTTTCAAGATCACCGGCTTCCGGCAGTTGTTCAAATAATTCCGCGAGTAGCCACAGCAAAAATGTCGCGTAAAGTTGCGGGCTTTGCATGAGCTTGTCGGCGGCTAATACATGAACAAACCCGCGTCCATCCGGAGCAATGCGCATCAAGTCGTGCAGGTCGAGTTCCGGTTCGCCGAAAAAATGTTCGGCACCTTGTTGTTCGAGTATCAATAACTGCCGCTGAATCGTACCGACCGTGGCCTTGCTGATATTGCCGTATTCACCGCTCAGCGTAGCGGCGTTTTCAGCCACAAAATTCAGCATTGCGCGCAGGTCTTTCAGGTCCAGCAACAGCAGGCCGCGTTCATCCGCGAGCTTGAAGACGATATTGAGTACGCCTTCCTGCGTGTCGTTGAGTTCCAGCAAGCGCGTCAGCAGCAACGGCCCAAAGCCGGAAATCGTGGTGCGCACCGGATGGCCCTGCACACCGAATAAATCCCAGAAAATGGAAGGCGAGGCCTGCGCTGCATAATCGCCGATACCCAAAGAGTGGGCGCGCTCCTGTAGCTTCACATTAGGCACCCCAGCTTGACTGATTCCGGCGAGATCGCCTTTTACATCGGCCAGGAACACCGGCACGCCTTGCGCGGAAAAGCCTTCCGCCAAGGACTGCAGCGTGACAGTTTTACCGGTGCCGGTGGCCCCGGCAATCAGCCCATGGCGGTTGGCGTATTTCAACAGCAAGGTTTGCGCAACGGCGCCCTTGCCGATCAGGATGGACTGTTCCGTTTTCATTTATTTCCTCCGTCTATTGAGCAAGCCGTGAAATCGCAGGTGATTGGGCCAGACGCAACAGGTTGCCATCCTCGAAATTGAAGCGCAATGCGCGCTTGGCCAGAGCGGCGCGCTGCTCCGCGGGTAATAATTCTCCCTGCCTAGATAACAATTCGACGAACAGGCCGCTGACACGCAGGTCGCGCCGGTAAGCGAGGTAAGTGCCCATTTCATGCATCAGCCGCGGATAAATACGCGGGTCGGCGGCAAGGCGCCGGAAGTCATCAAATGAATAGCGGTAGGGTTGATAATAGAAAGTTTCGTAATTGCGAATTATTTCCGCATTCTCAGGCGTACGCCGAATCACCAGTGAGGCGCCATTTTCATGGTAGAGCGGGGCCCACTGGGCGGGAGGAAACAGCAACTGAATTTCATTGGCGAAAGTGACGACGGCGTAATTGATGTGCCATGGCTCGAGTTCTTCAGGATGGTCCATGAAGCGCAGCGTGTCGCCGAATACCATGTGATGGTTGTACTGGAAAATCTTGTATTGCGGCGCCAGGGCGAAGGCCAGGTAACCGCCGAAGTGGCCAGGATTATACATATTCCCCGGCAGGCTGGTTTCTTTGATAAAACGCGCCGAACCGGCCGGCAGTCCGCTTTCGATGACGCGGAATCCCAGTCCGGTTTGCTGATGCGTGTCGAGTTTGATGGCGGTGATATAGCCCGCCAGTGCTAGTCCGGCACTTAGAACAAGGGCATGCCGCAAGCGCATGCCGAAACGGATTTTTAGATCATCGAGAAATGGGGGCAGCAACACCGCGAGAACCGGTACGGCGATCAGCGCGAAAATCGCGGTGGCGCGTTCATAGCGCAGAGCCAACGCAGCGAACGGCAGCAGCAAGGCGAAATGAGTAAGGTCCCAGAGTTTGCGGCAAGCAATCATGACGATGCCGGTCATTGCGAGAAACAGCCAAAACGGTTTATTGGTATCCCAGGTCGGCGGTAAAAATTCACCGACCCGCTGGGCAAGCGGGTTGTCGCGGAAAAATTCGATGAAAATATCGTAGGTGAGCAGGCCGTAAGGATTCAGAAGCATCACGGCAAGCGTTATCGCCATGCACAGATTCAGTCGAGGTAATAAATCACCGCCCGGGCCGACAACATGGCGCCGCGATAAGATCCAATGCTTGATATTTTCAGAAGCTGCAAGGGCGGTCAAAAATGCCGCGCCGTAGACCGCGCCATGCAGCCAATCCCACAGCAGCATAATGACCGGAATAATATAAAGCGCCCGTTCTGAAATACGCCGGTTGAGGTAGCCGTGCAGAATGCAGCTCAGCAGCGACAGATTGAGTAACGAAAATAATTCCGGCCGCACATTGAAACGGCTGATGCAGACCAGGACGGCAGTGAGGGTCAAAAAACTTGCAATGAAGGGTCCGGCTCTCAGCATGCGGCAGGTGGAATACAGCACTGCGGCCGTGATCACGGCCAACAGCACTTTAACTAAGTTCAACCCCAGACCGCCCCACAGTTGATAGATCCAGAATAACAGCGCTTGTGCCAGCCATTCATGGTTAACAAAAGGTACGCCCGGGTGGGTGAAAGAAAAAATTTCCGAGTTGACGATGTAGTGCTGCGTCAGCATTTCGCGACCATTGGCCAGATGCCAGTAAAGGTCGTAGTCGAATAGCGGGTAAGAAACAATGACGCCGGAACAAACCAGCGTGATGATGAAGATCGAATAGGATTTGCAGGCGTGAAGAAAGCTTTTTATCGCATAAATTAGCTTCACGGGTTTACTTTTATCGTTGGCGTCAGGGTGATCTGAGTTCAAGCAGTGTCCATGGGCCGGAGCGCTCGACCGGAATAGCAAAACCAAACCATCGTTGAATGGGTTCAGAATTGTCCGCTCGCACCAGAATATAACGATACCCGGATAGTGCCTGCTGCCATTTATTACGCGGTACTTGCTCCAGACTCTCCGGAGTCGGCCAATAGCGGTCTTGCCGCAGATGTAACGGCAGCATCGGATTCGGAAATGGTGAAGGGTTTACTCCGCCCCCGACCAGCACATGATAGTAGTAGGGGTCATTCGCATGCAGATATCGAAATATTTCTGAATCGATGATTGCCGTACCGCTGTCGATGAGCAATGGAAACACGGCTGAATTTTTTTCCATTTTTGCCAGTATCGGCACGAGCTGTTCTGTTTCTGTGTCGATTTTCGCATGGATGTTGATGGATACCCCTACCAGACCCGCAGCCAGCGCGGCGCACAGGTGTCCGGCGCTATGCGGTAGGCGCACGCTGGTCAAGATCCAGACGAGCAGCAGATAGGTGATCGGCGCCAGGCGCAGATTGAAAAAAGCATAGTAGCCAATCCAATACGGTAAAAAGAGGTAGCCCAGGAGTGTCAGCGCCAATAAAACCGTAAGCGCTGCCGAGATACGCAAATGTTTCCAGTCACGTATCGCGAAGCGCAACAATAACCCGAAAAACACAGCCCACAGTGTTGCCGCGTAAATATCGATGCCGTTGAACCAGCGCATGCCGGTAAACATCACAAAATAAAAAGCGGCGATACCTTGCGCAGGCCACCAGTCGATTTCCCAATGGTATTTGGGGGCGTCTGTCGGCGAAGAACTGATATACCAGGCCATGAAGACGGTTGCCATCAGTCCGATCGGAATGATCATCCTTCTGAATACCGCGCGCTCCGAGAAATGAAAAAGCGCCATGACAAGACCCAGTACCAGATAGGTTAGAACGCTGAAAGGATGGGTAAAAAATAACAGGGCGAGTATTCCGGCGTGATAAGCCGTCGATCCGGCGGCTAGGGCATGCGATGCCAGACGATCCAGCTCCATTAATGCCAAAAACAACAAAGGTATCGATAGCAGGTAACTTTGAAATCCTAAAAAATATGTCTGATTGAACACCAACGGAAATATCAATAACAGCGCCCAGGGTGGCTGAGTTTCGGTGTGATAGCGTGCCGCGCGTAGAACGGCAGCCGCCATCAACAGCACATACAGCGAGGTGAGCAATTTGCCCGCCGTTTCGATGGTGGTGAATGCGGAAAACAGCCGCAACAGTCCATAGGTCAGTGTGTAGGCACCCCAACCGGAATTCAGCTCATAGTTTTTTTGCCAGTCGAAATCTGGAGAGCCAAAGCTTGACAATACGTGGGCGATGAACAGGTGCTGCGGATAATCCTGCATCGGCAAAAACCGGTACCACCAGACCGGCCACAGGCAAGTCAGGGTAAGTACCGTGACCCAGATCAGGAAACCGCGGTCCAGAAGGGTCCGCTCACCACCAGGTAAACGTGAGACTAGTGATGCCACTACTGCTTTGCCGGACTAATCGGCTAACCGCGGTGCAGTTTGGCCTGCAACGCCTGATCTTTGGCGAGGACTTCGGCGCAATTCGCATCGCGTTCATTTTTAATGCGAGTCGCAAGCGCGGCATCACTCAGTGCCAGCATCTGTGCCGCCAGGTAGCCTGCATTCTTGGCGCCCGCTTTACCGATGGCGACGGTTGCGACCGGAATGCCGCCGGGCATTTGCACCGTGGACAGCAGTGCATCGAACCCGTTGAGCGGGCCGCCTTCCATGGGAACGCCGATCACGGGTTTGATGGTGAGTCCGGCGACCGTGCCCGCGAGGTGGGCGGCCAAACCCGCGGCGGCGATGAACACCGCGCAGCCGCGCGCATCGGCGGCTTTGACATAGGCATGGGTGGCGTCGGGGGTGCGGTGCGCGGAAGTGATTTTAACTTCGTGGCCGATGCCGAGTTTATTCAGTACATCCAAGGTGCCCTGCATGACGGGCAGATCGGAATCCGAACCCATAAGGATGGCGATGAAGGGTGTGCTCATGTTGTCTCTCCTGATTTTAGTCCGCGCCCAAGGGAGCGGGTTGTGATGTTATGAAAAGGTGTTCGCGCGCGATAGCGCGGTGGCCGATATCTTTACGGTAGTAGACGCCGTCCCAGTGAATTTTTTCCACGGCGGCATACGCGCGTGTCTGCGCTTCCAAGACCGTGTCTCCCAGGCCCGCCACGCACAATACCCGGCCACCCTGGGTCACGACTTGACTGTTTTTTTGCGCGGTACCGGCGTGAAACACTTTGGAGTCGGCATGTTCCTGCGACGTCAGGCCGTGGATGACATCGCCCTTGCGATAATGATCCGGATACCCTGCGGCGGCCATCACCACGCCCAGTGCAGCGCGCGGGTCCCACTGCGCGGTCACCTGATGCAGGCGCGCATCGAGACCCGCTTCGATCAGCTCGACCAGGTCGGAGCGTAAGCGCATCATGATCGGCTGAGTTTCCGGATCGCCGAAACGGCAATTGAATTCCAGCACTTTGGGCGTGCCGCGCGCATCGATCATCACGCCGGCGTACAAAAATCCGGTGTAGGGATGACCTTCGGCGGCCATGCCGCGCACCGTGGGTTCCATCACTTCGCGCATGATGCGCGCGTGAATTTCCGCTGTCACGACCGGCGCCGGTGAATAGGCGCCCATGCCGCCGGTGTTCGGGCCACGGTCGCCGTCGTCGCGCGCCTTGTGATCCTGCGAAGTGGCAAGCGGTAGAATATGCTCGCCATCCACCATGCAGATGAAGCTGGCTTCTTCGCCGCTTAAAAATTCCTCGACCACCACGCGATGCCCGGCATCGCCGAATTTGTTGCCGGCCAGCATGGCTTGCACCGCGTCGATGGCTTCTTGTTCGGTGGCGGCGAGGATGACGCCTTTACCCGCCGCCAGGCCGTCCGCTTTGACGACAATGGGCGCCTTGTGTTTTCTGATATAGGCAATGGCTTGCGCCACGTCGATGAAATTGCCATAAGCGGCGGTGGGGATGTTGTGGCGTTGTAGAAAATCTTTGGCGAATGCCTTCGAACCTTCAAGTTGTGCGGCGGCCCGGGTCGGGCCAAAGCAGCGCAATCCGGCCGCGCGAAACGCATCCACCACGCCCGCGACCAGCGGCGCTTCCGGACCGACAATAGTGAGCGCAACGTCCTCGCGCTGAGCGAATTGCAGCAGGCCCGCGATATCGGTTGGTGCAAGCTCGACATTTTCGCATTTGTTTTCACGTGCCGAACCCGCGTTGCCGGGCGCGATAAATACGCGTTCTGTTTTAGGCGATTGCGCGACTTTCCACGCCAGTGCGTGTTCGCGTCCGCCACTGCCGATGATGAGAATTTTCATGAGGTCAGTGACGGAAGTGACGCATGCCGGTGAATACCATGGCCATGCCGTGTTCATCGGCGGCGGCAATGACTTCGTTGTCGCGCATCGAACCTCCAGGTTGAATCACGGCCGACACACCCGCTTCGGCGGCGGAATCGATGCCGTCGCGAAACGGAAAGAACGCATCCGACGCCATCACCGAACCTTTCACTTGCAGGTTCGCATCGGCGGCTTTGATCGCGGCGATGCGCGCGCTGTACACGCGCGACATCTGCCCGGCACCCACGCCCAGCGTCGTGTGATCTTTGCAATACACGATGGCGTTCGACTTCACGAATTTGGCGACCTTCCACGCGAACAACAGATCGGCCAATTCCTGCGGCGCCGGGTTGCGTTGAGTGACGATCTTTAAGTCATGCTCCGCAACCATGCCAAGATCGCGATCCTGCACCAGCAGCCCGCCGGTGACCCGCCGGTAATCCCAGCCGCCGGTGGGGTGCGTGGCCCAAGCGCCGCATTCCAGCACGCGCACGTTCTTTTTCGCGGCGAGCGCCGTGCGCGCTTCCGGTAACACGCTTGGTGCGATGATGACTTCGACGAATTGGCGTTCTGCGATGGTCTTGGCCGTGACCGCATCGAGCGGGCGATTGAAAGCGATGATGCCGCCGAACGCCGAGGTCGGGTCGGTTTTGTATGCGTTTTCGTAGGCCGATAAAATGTCGTGCCCGGTCGCGACCCCGCACGGGTTGGCGTGCTTGACGATCACGCACGCCGGTTCGCTGAATTGCTTTACACACTCCAGCGCCGCGTCGGTGTCCGCGATGTTATTGAACGAAAGCTCCTTGCCTTGAATTTGCACCGCCGTGGAAACGCTCGCTTCGTCTTGTCCGGACTCGACAAAATACGCGGCCTTTTGATGCGGGTTTTCGCCGTAACGTAATTCCTGGGTTTTGTGGAAATGCAGATTGATGGTACGCGGAAACTCGCTGCGCGTACCGTCTGCATTGATGCGGCCCAGGTAGTTGGCGATTGCGCCGTCGTAACGCGCGGTATGTTCATACACTTTGACGGCGAGTGAGAAGCGCGTCGCGTCGCTGACCACGCCCGCATGTATGCGCATCTCGGCCAATACCGTGGCGTAATCGCGCGCTTCGACAATGACGGTCACCGCCGCGTGATTTTTGGCGGCGGCACGCAGCATGGTGGGGCCGCCGATGTCGATGTTCTCAATCGCGGTGGGTAAGTCGCAGTCCGGATTGGCCACGGTTTTTTCGAACGGGTAAAGATTCACCACCACCAAATCGATGGGACCGATGCCGTGCTCGCGCATCACCGCATCATCGGTGCCGCGCCGCCCGAGCAGGCCGCCGTGAATTTTAGGGTGCAGGGTCTTGACACGCCCATCCATCATCTCCGGAAAGCCGGTGTAAGCCGAAACTTCCGTGACCGGAATTTTATTCTCGCTCAGCAGCTTTGCGGTGCCGCCGGTGGACAGCAGTTCCACCCCCAAGCCATTGAGCGCGTGTGCAAACTCGACGATGCCGGTTTTGTCGGAAACGCTCAGCAAGGCGCGTCGAATCGGTGCCGCCATGAATACTGCCTCATCAAAGTTAATGTGTGGGCCGGAAGCGATGCTCTCCGCGCCGCCGGATTTGCGGGGCGCAGGATACATCCGGCAAGTGGGAATAAATAATGCGCTGGGTTCAATCCCTCGTCCGGCAAGCTAATCCAGGCCGTATTTACGTAGTTTTTTACGTAAGGTACCGCGGTTAAGGCCGAGAATTTCCGCCGCCTTGCTCTGATTGCCGCGGGTGTGATGCAGCACGGTTTCGAGCAGCGGCCGTTCCACCTCGTCCATGACCAGATCGAACAGATTGCCCGGAGGATGGCCATCGAGGTCCGAAAAGTAACTGGTAAGCAAGGTGTTGATACACGCATGCAACGGATGGCCGGCGTGACTTTGATGCACATCATGGTCGCTAAAATCGGCAATTTTATTAGGCGAAGCGCTACTCATGCAGCCAACTCCTTATGGTGTATTAGTTGGTCAAAAAACTCGCGCGTGAAAGCCAGTTGTTGTTCGGGCGTTTCAACGTGATTGATGAGTTGGCGGAACGCTGTGCTTTCCGGGTGGCTTTTGCTGTACCACGCGATGTGTTTGCGCGCGACGCGCACCCCGGTGTAATCGCCATACAGTGCATACAGATTGCGCAGATGCTCGAGCAGAATCTCGCACACTTGGCTGGGGCCAGGTTCAGGCAGAATTTTTCCGGTGGCGAGGTAATGGGTGATTTCGCGAAAAATCCATGGGCGCCCTTGCGCGGCGCGGCCGATCATTACGGCATCGGCGCCGGTATAATCCAGCACCTGTTGGGCCTGCGCAGGCGTGCGAATGTCGCCGTTAGCAATGACGGGGATAGTCACTGTGCGCTTGATCTGCGCGATGGTGTCGTATTCCACCGTACCTTCGGCGAACCCGCAGGCGCGCGTGCGGCCGTGCACCGCCAGCGCCTGAATCCCGCAGTCTTGTGCGAGCGCGGCAATCCGCGCGCCGTTACGGTGATCCATGTCCCAGCCGGTGCGGATTTTCAATGTCACCGGCACTTCGACCGCGTTGACGACCGCGCTTAGAATTTGTGCGACCAGCGATTCATTTTTCATCAAGGCGGAGCCGGCCGCCACATGACAGACTTTTTTTGCCGGGCAGCCCATGTTGATGTCGATAATGTCAGCACCGTGCCCCACGTTGTAGCGTGCGGCTTCGGCCATCTGTTGTGGGTCCGCACCCACGATTTGCACCGCGCGCGGGGCGGCTTCATCGCGATGCTCGATACGCCGTTGAGTTTTTTCGCTGGCCCACAACAGCGCGTTGCACGACACCATTTCCGAAACCACCAGGCCCGCGCCCATGGCTTTGCATAGCTGACGGAAGGGACGGTCGGTGACACCGGCCATCGGAGCGAGAATAACGCGATTGGCGAGTTGATGGTTCCCGATACGCATGGTGGTTTTTATCAGGCATGGCAAAGAGCGAGTGATGATACTCCGTCGTTCGGGACGGATAAAGTCCGGGCACAGGACTTTTTTTATTCAAAGCGGAAGACGAATTTACGCGCGGGAAATATCAGTAAATCACGATGTTTGATAGAAGAAATTAAATTCGAAGTTGACTGCATCTTTGCCCGGGTCGGCAATTTCCAGCACGATCTGCACCGGATTTTTGGGGGCCATGCCACGGCGGATGTTAACGTCGGCGTCCAGGTATTCCACGGGCTGGAAGCGCCGTTTGGCAATGATCCGGCCGTTGATGTCCGACAGCGTGATTTGCATCAGCGGAAACGACTG
The DNA here is from genome assembly GCA_964532385.1 of uncultured Gammaproteobacteria bacterium. Classification (GTDB taxonomy): domain Bacteria; phylum Pseudomonadota; class Gammaproteobacteria; order SG8-11; family SG8-11; genus UBA6921. Next base: position 24,598 of record CAZHHW010000021.1, read on the forward strand.
AGTGAAGTTCGCGTTGTTCACGAACACCGCATTGATCAACAGCGCGCCTTTGACACGCGGATGAATCGTGATGTCGCGGTGCGTGAGTTTGATCAGGTCGACATTCTGCTGCATGGGAACATCGCATTGCGCGACATCGCAAAGTTTTTGTACCCATGGGCGCAGTTCCGGATAACGCGCCAGATCGTCGCGCATGGAATAGCTGTACTGAAGTATAAAGATCATCAGTAATACCGCAACGCCGGTACTCCAGAACGCATTTCCGAACAGTGCCGGAGGCGATTCGATGCGCGGGCCCGGATACAGCACCATATCGCGCACCGAGGAAAAAGAACTGCCCGGGACATGTTCGATTTTATCGTCATCGGTCAAGTGCAGTGTGTCGCGTTCTTCGGAAGCGGCGGAGGCGGCCGGTTCGTCGTGATGGAAAATCAGGGTATCTTCCTCGGCGGGTTTCTTAGCCGGGGGCTTGGGCGCGGGCGGCGGTGTCGGCGGCGGCGCGGGCTTTGGTGCCGGACGCGGTGTAATTACCGGTGCGGCGGGTTTGGGTGGTAACGGTTTCGCGGCGGCCGGTTTCGCAGGCGGGAGTGTACTGCTGCGCGCGGCGGGTGCGCCGGACGGCCCGGGCGCAGGTTTATTCCGGTCGGACAATGCGACCGGTAAATCTTCCAACAGGTTGCCCAGCGAATTGAAAACCTTCGTGCATTGCCCGCAGCGCACTTTGCCGCCGGCTTTTTTTAATTGATCGGCGGAAATCTTGAAATAAGTCTGGCAATGCGGGCAGCGCGTGTACATGCAGAACTAGTTCGACCCAGTCAAGACGAACATGAGTGATTGACCGGCGCAGTTTAACCTAAAAATGTTTAGCATTGGCGTGTGCCGTCCAGACGGACCCAGCCTTGTTGCAGCGTGGGTGTCTCTAGATTGAACATGTCGCGATATGCTGCCATAACCTCCTCCGTTTGCGCGGCAAGAATACCCGACAGTGCGAGTGTGCCACCGCATTCCACCAAGTCTGCGAAATGCGGCGCGAGTTCGCACAGCGGATTGGCCAGAATATTAGCAATCAAGGTATCGGCGGCAAGCAGCGGAGTCTGCTTCGGTAAATAAGTTTCAACGCGCTCCGCCACGCCATTGCGCTGCGCGTTTTCACGTGTCGCCAGCAATGCTTGCGGATCATGATCGACCGCGACAACGCGGCGCGCACCCAGCATGGCCGCCGCCACCGCCAGGATACCCGAGCCGCAACCATAGTCGATCACGGTCTGCTCCACGGGCGGGTGAGCATCGAGCCATTGCAAGCACAGCGCGGTGGTAGGATGGGTGCCGGTGCCGAATGCCAGGCCGGGGTCCATGAAAATATTGATCGCGCCGGGGTCGGGCGGTGCGCACCAACTGGGACAGATCCACACGCGCTGTCCGAATTGCATGGGGACAAAGTGTTCCATCCAGGCGCGTTCCCAAGGTTGGTCCGCTAAGGCGTCAATACGTGACTCAATAATTACGGCGGGGCCCAGTTGCCGAGTCAGTTGTGCAAGTATTGCGGGGCAATCCATGCCGGTCTCGAATAATCCCGTGACGCGCGTGGTGCGCCACAACGGCGTGGTGCCCAGCGCGGGTTCATAGAGCGGTTCGTTGTGAGTATCGCTTAACGTAACACTGAGCGCACCCGCTTGCGTCAACGCATCCTCGACCAACGGTGCGAATTGTGCGCCGGTATCTATTTTTAATTCGAGCCACCCCATGGCGCAGATTACTTGGGTGGTTTGTGCAGCGACAGTTTCTTTTCCAGGTAATGAATATTCACGCCTCCGGCGAGAAATCCAGCGTCCCGGAAAATATCCTGATGCAGAGGAATATTGGTATCGATGCCTTCGATAACAACTTCGCTGAGTACGCTTGCCATGCGTGCGCAGGCGGCGGCGCGATTTTCGGCATGCACAATCAGCTTGCCGATCATCGAGTCGTAATACGGCGGCACCACATAACCATTGTAGATGTGCGAATCCACGCGCACGCCCGGACCGCCCGGCGCATGAAATTGATGGATGGTGCCCGCGCACGGCATGAAGGTGCGCGCATTTTCGGCATTCAGACGGCACTCGATGGAGTGACCGCGCAGCACGATGTCTTTTTGCTTGAAGGTCATCGGCTCGCCCGCGGCAATGCGGATTTGTTCCTTCACAATGTCAACACCTGTAACCATTTCGGTGACGGGATGTTCCACCTGCACGCGCGTATTCATTTCGATGAAATAAAAATGGCCGTCTTCGTACAGGAATTCAAACGTGCCCGCGCCCAAATAACCCACCGCCAGGCAGGCGTCGACGCAGCGTTTCCCGATCGCGCTGCGCATTTCTTCGCTGATGCCCGGGGCCGGCGATTCTTCGACGACTTTCTGGTGACGGCGTTGCAGCGAGCAGTCGCGTTCGCCCAGGTAAATCGCATTGCCATGCTGATCCGCCAACACCTGGATCTCGATGTGGCGCGGATTTTCCAGAAATTTTTCCATATACACGGCGGGATTGCCGAACGCGCCCTGGGCTTCGGCGCGGGTTAGCGAGATCGAGCTCAACAGGGCCGCTTCGCTGTGCACCACGCGCATGCCGCGCCCGCCGCCGCCGCCCGACGCCTTGATAATGATGGGGTAGCCGATTTCTTTGGCAATGCGTAAATTTTCATCATCGACTTCCCCCAACGAGCCGTCCGAGCCGGGGACACACGGCACGCCGGCCGCTTTCATGGTTTTGATGGCCGACACTTTGTCGCCCATGATGCGGATGGTTTCCGCGCGCGGACCAATGAATACGAAACCGCTTTGTTCGACACGTTCGGCGAAGTCCGCGTTTTCCGATAAAAAACCGTAGCCGGGATGAATCGCTTGCGCATCGGTGACTTCAGCGGCGCTCACCACCGCCGGAATGTTCAGATAACTTTCCGCCGACGGCGGCGGACCGATGCAGACCGATTCGTCGGCCAGCCGCACATGCTTTAGATTGCGATCAGCAGTCGAGTGAATGGCAACGGTTTTGATGCCCAGCTCGCGGCACGCGCGCAAAATGCGCAGCGCGATTTCTCCGCGGTTGGCGATGACGATTTTTTCAAACATGGGTGAATGCGTCCGGCTGAGGCGATGTTATTCGAGTACAAACAAAGGTTGGCCGTATTCCACCGGCTGGCCATTTTCCACCAGGATTTTTTTCACGGTGCCGGCCCGATCCGCCTCGATTTGGTTTAACAGCTTCATGGCTTCGATGATGCACAGCGTGTCGCCTTGTTTCACGACACTGCCGACTTCAACGAAAGCTTTGGAACCGGGCGACGGCGAGCGGTAATAGGTGCCAACCATCGGCGACTTCACGGTGTGCCCGGTTTCTTCGGCCGGTGCCGCTTTGGCTTCGAGCAATTTGTTTTCGCTCACGGGCGCGTATTGCGGTGTGGGCATCGGCATCGAGCTGCTCATTACTACCGGCGCGCTTTGGCTGTAACGATTGATGCGTACCGACTCTTCACCTTCGTGGATTTCAAGTTCGGCAATGCCGGATTCTTCGACCAGTTCAATTAATTTTTTTACTTTGCGTATATCCATGACGTATCGATTCCGAAAGGTCAGTTGTTGGTTAGTTTGCAGAGTTCGCGAGGTGCTGCAGCGCCGCCGCCAGCGCCAATTCATAGCCTTGCGCACCGAGCCCGGAAATCACACCGGCGGCGAGGTCTGAAAAATAGGAGTGCCGGCGAAATTCTTCGCGGCTGAAAATATTGGAAAGATGCACTTCGATAAACGGAATGTGCGTGGCCGCTAAGGCATCACGCAGGGCCACGCTGGTATGGGTCAGACCGGCCGGGTTGATGATGATGAAAGCAATATTTTCCTGCTGCGCCTGCTGCACCCGGTTAATCAATTCATGTTCGGCATTGCTTTGTAAATGCAGCACGCGATGCCCGGCGCTTTGCGCTTGGGTTGTCAACTTTTGATTGATTTCCGCAAGCGTGGTGTGGCCGTAAATCTCCGGCTCGCGCGTGCCAAGCAGATTGAGATTAGGGCCATGCAAGATCAGTAGTGTTGCCATAGGCTGGAGCGCGCCGAATGAGAAGCGGGGCTCATTATCTACAAGCGCAGCGGTCTTGTCTAGAAAGCATGTGATTCGCGGAAGATCGGAACAAATGCTCGCAACTTCAGTACGACACCTAAGTTCTTAAAGCAATGACTTGATGGTTTGTTCGGCCACTTCGCGGGTCAGCTCACCCCGTTTGACCAAGGCAATATCACCTTTGCGGTTAATAATTACCGTGTAGGGCAGAGCATCGAGACGGTTACCAAAAGAACGCGAAACTTCAATGGCTTTTACTTCGCCCAGCAAAGTGGGGTAAGTGAGGCCGACGTTATCGGTATAGGCAATCACTTGCTCTTTGGTATCGATGGCAACGCCCACGAACTGCACGCCTTGCTCACCATAGAGCTGCTGTAATTCCACGAAAGCGGGCAACTCGCGTTTGCACGGCGGACACCAAGTGGCCCAGAAATTCAACACAGTGACTTTGCCGTCCCACTCGGAAATATTGTGAACTTTTCCGGCAAGATCCGGCAGCGCAAAATCCGGGCGGTGTTTAGACACCATTTCTTGCGCAAGCAGGTGGCCTTCGGAATGTTCGCTTAACCATTGGTACAGCGCATTACCACCCCATACCCCGCCGATGAATATCAACAGGCCCGCAACTGCCTTTAGTTGTCGCTGCACGAATCCCTCCCCCGAGGAAGCGGCGGTTAAATCCGCCCTATGTTTTGACCAGCTTTAATGTAGCGTAAATCTAGGAACTGAAGGCTCGTGCCGCGTGGCTGCTGAATTCTTTAGGCTTAATGAATCCAACCAAGCGGTAGGCGGGACGCTCCTGTCCGTCCGCAGCGAAGAATAATATAGATGGCGGGCCGATTAAACCAAAACGTTTCAACAGGTTTTTATCCGCATCGTCGTTGGCGGTGACATCGGCTTGCAGCAACACGCTGTTTGCCAGCACCCGTTGAACTTCGGCATTGGAGAAGGTGAACTTCTCCATTTCTTTACACGAGATACACCAGTCGGCGTAGAAATCCACCATCACGGTTTTGTTCTGCGCGCGCGCGGCTTGTACTTCGCGATCCAGATCGGCGCTGCCTTTGATGCGTTTGAATTTGAGTTGCGCGGATTCCGTTGCGGCGCCGGCCGTGCCGCCCTTGCCGCCGACCGCCGCCAGCATATGCAAGGGTTGCAACACGTCGCGCGCGCCGCTGGCCGAGCCGATCACCAACAACACGCCGTAAGTGAACATCACCAAGCCCAGACCCTTCCACAACTTGCGCCAGCCGCTGGCGTCGATGCCGTAGGGTTCGAACGCGCCCAGATAAATCGCCGCGACGATTAGCAATGCGGCCCACAGGAACATAGTGATTTGCGCCGGAATAATCCGTTCGAGCATCCAGATCGCGACCGCGATCATCAGCACGCCGAACACGGCTTTGATGGTATCCATCCAACTGCCGGCGCGCGGCAGGATTTTTCCCGCCGAGGTGCCGATGGCCAGCAGCGGGGCACCCATGCCCATGCTCAGTGCAAACAAGGCGGCGCCGCCCAGCACCGCATCGCCGGTTTGGCCGATGTATATCAATGCGCCCGCCAGCGGCGCAGCAACGCAGGGTCCGACGATGAGGGCGGATAAAAACCCCATGACCGCCACGCCCGCGAGCGTGCCGCCCTTTTGTTTGTTGCTCAGCTCAGTGAGCTTGCTCTGTAAAAAACTGGGCATTTGCAGTTCATAGAAACCAAACATCGACAAAGACAACAGCAGGAAGATCGCTGCGAAGGAGCCCAATACCCACGGGTTCTGAAACATCGCCTGCACGTTGCTGCCGAACAATCCGGCGATCACGCCCGCGCCGGTGTAAGCCGCAGCCATCGCCAGCACATACACCAGCGATAAGATGAAGGCACGGCGCGTGGTGAGCCCTTCGCCCTGTCCGACGATGATGCTCGATAGAATCGGAATCATCGGGAACACGCAGGGCGTGAAAGCGAGTAACAGGCCGAAACCAAAAAAGCTCAGCAAAATAAGCAGGGTGCTGTCGCCCGCGAGGGTTGCGGCAATCTGGTCTTGTTCGGAGATGATCGCCGCCGGTCCATTGCTGGAGCCCACGGATGCAGTGTTTGCGGCGGCGCCTGAGGGCAGTGAAATCGGCAGCGCGCGTTCTTGCGGCGGATAACAGAATCCGGCCTCCGCGCAGCCTTGGTATTTCGCAACCAGGGTGATGTTGGCAGGGCTGAGATTGCTGCGCAGGAGCGGGAGCTTGACTTCAACGGCGTCGTGAAAAACTTCCATGTTGCCGAAGTTTTCGTCGTTCTTCATTTGGCCTTTCGGGAAGGTCACCGCGCCCAGCGAAATCCCGTTCGCATCGCGAATTTCAAAACTGAATTTTTCGCGGTACAGATAATAACCCTCCGCGATTTTCCAGCGTGCCGCCAGAGTGTTGCCGTCAATCATGTCGGGCGAATACGCAAACGCCTGGTCAACTTCCAGGAACGGATCGTCATTTTTACCAAGGCCCAGGCTCGAACCGAATTTCTTCAACGCTGAAAATGCGCTGCCGCTGCTTTTAAGGGGCGCGGCAGGAGGGGCTTCAACAGCGGGGCTTGCGGCTGCGAGTTTGAGCGACACTTTTTGCGTGAGGGGCGGATAACACACGCCGATGTCGGCGCAACCTTGGTAGCTGGCGGTAAGGTGAAGTGTGTCGCCGCTGAAATTTTTGCGCTCGACGGGAATGTCGATCACGGTTTTGTTGCGGTAGGTTTCGACTTTGCCGAAGAACTCGTCTTCCTTGATTTTGCCTTTTGGAAAATTAGGCGTGCCGAATGTCGCCCCGCTGCTATCAGAAATAAATTTGAATTTCTCGCGGTATAGGTAATAGCCGTCTGTAATTATAAAACTGGCCCGCACGGTCTGGGCGTCAGGTGCAGACACCGACAACACGAAGGCTTGTTCCGGGGGTAAGGGCTCTTCATTATCGTTGAGGGCGGTTAACGCAAAAGCACTTCCGGCAAGCAGGCTTAATACAATTACAGCGAGAAAATTTCGAATCATGAAGGGGTTCTCATATTTACACTCAGCCATGCCAGATAGGGCGGAAATCCAGTGCTGATAGGGACCGCAAGCACTTCCGGAAGTTCATAAGGATGTTGTGATGTAATCATGCTTTGCAACGCGTCGAACAGCTCCACCCGTGACTTGATCACCAGCAAAACTTCATCGCCGATCTCCATTTGACCCTGCCATACATAGTAAGAGCGCAAACCCGGGATCACATTAGCGCACGCCGCCAGCCGCGCTTCCACGACGCTGCGCGCAATCCGCTCAGCGCTTTCCGGCGTGGGACAGGTGGTTAATACCACATGGAAGTTATCGGCCATTTGCGAGGTCTCGTAACCGTGGGAGGCAGAACATTATCGGACATTTATTTATAGCGATCCCAAGTGTGCCGCTGGGACCATAAGATTTAAGCATTTCCGTGCACGCTACCGAACAGAACAAACCTGAAAATATATTCACGATCTCTGCCATAGCCGAACCATCATTTATCAATACTCGGCACCAGAGAGGGCCAGATGAATGTCAGGAATACGGGCGTAAGTGTTGAAGCCGCGACGGCAAACTGTCGTTTCTGCGCCACACCGTTGAAACATACCTTCGTCGATCTGGGCATGTCGCCGTTATGCCAGACGCACATTGAGCCGCACCAGTTGAATCACATGGAGGCATTTTATCCGCTGCATGTGTACGTGTGCCATGAGTGCTTTTTGGTGCAACTGGATGAATACGTGTCGCCGCAGTCCATTTTCAGTGATTACGCTTATTTTTCTTCGTTCTCGGACAGTTGGGTTCAGCACGCGAAAGAGTATACCGGCATGGTGGCCACGCGTTTCGGCCTGGGGCCGAAAAGCAAGGTGATGGAGATCGCCAGTAACGACGGTTATTTATTGCAGCATTTTGTCGCGCGGGGGATTCCGGTGCTGGGCATCGAGCCTGCCGCGAATGTCGCAGAAGCAGCCATAAAGAAGGGCATTCCGACCACAATATGTTTTTTCGGCCAACACACTGCGCGCGCCATCGCCGCTGAACATGGCCGTGCGGACTTATTGCTGGGTAACAATGTGCTCGCGCATGTACCCAAGCTCAACGATTTCGTCGCAGGCATGAAAGAGTTATTGCAGCCCGCTGGCGTCATCACTATGGAATTTCCGCACCTGTATCGTCTGATGGAACAGAATCAGTTCGATACGATTTACCACGAACATTTTTCGTACTTGTCGTTCCATACGGTCGAGCAGATTTTCGCGCAGCACGGTCTGGTGGTGTTCGATGTCGAAGAACTTGCAACCCACGGCGGCTCGCTGCGGATTTTTGCGCGCCATGCCGCCGACACGTCTAAAGTTGCGACCCCTGAAGTTACGCGCCTGCGCGAAATGGAAATTGCCGCGGGTTTCCGCTCGCTTGCGCGCTATCACGCGTTTGCACAACAAGTTACCGAAACCAAGCGAAAAATTTTAAGTTTCCTGATCGACGCGAAGCGACGCGGCAAATCCGTGGTCGGCTACGGCGCGCCCGGCAAGGGCAACACTTTGTTGAATTACTGTGGTATCCGCCGCGATTTTCTCGACTACACCGTCGACCGCAGTCCGCACAAATACGGACACTACACACCGGGTACGCACATTCCGATTTATCACCCGGACCGCATTCGCGAAACCCGTCCCGATTATTTGTTCCTGCTGCCGTGGAATCTCAAAGACGAGATCCGCAAGCAAATGAGTTACATCCGTGAGTGGGGCGGAAAGTTCGTGGTACCCATTCCGGAAATCCAGGTATTCGAGTAGCTGAATCGACTATGCGGAGACCACGATGAGAATTTCGCTACCGGAAAATTTGAGATGTGTTGGAAGTTTCAAGCCTCAATCCACCGACTGTCACCGGGATGAATCGTCATGACCGTGGTTGAAGAATTAGACGCAGGCACACGCCTGTTTCAATTGATCGAACGCTTACACCCGATTTGTCGTTCCATCACCGGTGACGGTGTGCGTCAAACCCTTGCGATTCTCAAAGAACAGATCCCGTTACAAATGCATGAAGTCGCAAGCGGCACGCCGGTTTTCGATTGGTTGGTCCCAAAAGAATGGAATATCCGCGATGCTTACATAAAGAATGCGGCGGGCGAGCGCATCGTGGATTTTCGCCAAAACAATTTGCACGTGCTGAATTACAGCATTCCGGTGCATGCGCGGATGAGTCTTGACGAACTTAAACCGCACTTGCATTCGCTGCCGGATCATCCTGACTGGATTCCTTATCGCACCTCCTATTACAACGAGACTTGGGGATTTTGTCTTACACATAGACAGCTTGAAAGTTTGCCAGAGGGTGAGTACGAAGTGCTCATCGACACGACCCTGGTTCCAGGTCATCTGACTTATGGCGAATATTTTTTACCGGGGGAAACCACGGAAGAAGTTTTGTTCTATACGCATGTGTGTCATCCCGCATTGTGTAACGACAACCTGTCCGGCATCGCAGTAACCACTTTTCTTGCGCGGTGGCTGGGTGCACAACCCCGGCGCTGTTCCTATCGGTTTGTGTTTGCACCCGGCACCATCGGATCAATTACCTGGTTAAGCAGAAACGAAGCCCGCTTACCGAATATCAAACACGGGTTAATTGTTGCGCTGGTAGGCGATGACGGTGCGTTTACGCTCAAAAAAACGCGTCAGGGCGATGCGAAGATCGACCGCGTTGTACGTCAGGCTCTGCATGATTGTGATGAGGAATGCGTGGTTTTGGAGTTTGCTCCTTACGGCTACGATGAGCGGCAGTTCTGTTCACCAGGTATTAATCTTCCCGTGGCGCGTTTGACCCGCACCCCCAACGGCGAATATCCGCAATACCATTCCTCCGCCGATAATTTGGAATTCGTGAAGCGCGAAAAACTTGCCACATCGTTACGCGTATGCGAAGCGATCGTCGAAATTTTAGAGAAGGATGATTATTACGTTAATACCAATCCCAAATGTGAACTGCAATTAGGCAAACGCGGCTTGTATCGAAACACGGGCGGGCAAAGCATTGGCGCGCACGAATATGCATTGTTGTGGATCTTGAATCTATCCGACGGCGAACATTCCTTACTCGACATTGCGCAACGCGCGGGACTGCGGTTCAACACGGTGTCCGCGGCCGCAGACGAACTGCTCGCCTGCGGCTTGTTGCGCAAAAGTCATCAACACGGTGATCCAAAATGAAAGTGGTTTTATTTTGCGGCGGTATGGGTACGCGTCTGCGCGAGTATTCCGATACGATTCCAAAACCATTAGTCAATATCGGGTACCGGCCGATTATCTGGCATTTGATGAAGTATTACGCGCATTACGGGCATAAGGATTTCATTTTATGCCTGGGTTATCGCGGCGACCTCATCAAAGACTTTTTCCTGAAGTACAACGAATGCCTGTCGAACGATTTTGTACTGTCGAACGGCGGCAAGATCGAATTGCAAAACAGCGATATTCACGATTGGCGCATCACCTTCGTGGATACCGGAGCGAATTCAAATATTGGTCAGCGCTTGAAGGCGGTCGAAAAATATCTGCACGGCGAGGATGTGTTCCTGGCGAATTACAGCGATGGTTTGTCGGACCTGCCATTGCCCGAGTATCTAGAAAATTTTTTGACGAAGAATGCGATCGCAAGTTTTGTCGGTGTGCGGCCGTCACAAAGTTTTCACGGCGTGATTGCGAGTGATGACGGTTTCGTACGCGATATCGGACCGCTCCACAGTTCCGATTTTTGGATTAACGGCGGTTTTTTTGTGCTGCGTAAAAAAATTTTCCAGTACATACACGCAGGCGACGATCTGGTGGAAGCGCCGTTCAAACGATTGATTCAGGAAAACAAACTCATCAGCTACAAGTACGACGGATTTTGGGCGGCGATGGATACATTTAAAGATAAAAAAATGTTCGACACCTTGTACGAGAAAGGTGAAACGCCGTGGGCTGTTTGGCATACAAGCCGATTTAACACATGCTCCAATTTAGCCCGCTACCGGGCCGTCTGAAATCGGTTTTGTGCCTGGGCGCGCACTGCGACGACATCGAGATCGGCTGTGGTGCGATGATATTGCGTTTGGCGCAGCGCGATCCGCAAGTGCAATTCCATTGGGTGGTGTTAAGTTCAAATGCCGTGCGTGCGCAGGAAGCGCGTTCCAGCGCGGAGCTGTTTCTACGCGGTGTTGCCTCCAAAACAGTAGTGGTTAAAGAATTTCGTAATGGTTATTTTCCCTATGCCGGTGCGCAGCTCAAGGATTATTTTGAGGATTTGAAAAAAACGATCAACCCGGATTTGATTCTGACGCATTATAGTCAAGACCTGCATCAAGATCATCGCATCACAGCAGAATTAACTTGGAACACCTTCCGCAATCACTTTATTCTCGAATATGAAATTCCTAAATACGATGGCGGTCTGGGTACGCCGAATTTCTTTATTCCAGCACACCCCGAACATTGCGATGCAAAAATTTCCCACTTGCTCGATTGCTTCGGCAGTGAAGCAAACAAGCCTTGGTTTACACGCGAGACATTTTTGGGGTTGATGCGCCTGCGTGGCGTCGAGTGCAATGCGCCTAGCGGTTACGCCGAAGCGTTTTACTGCCGTAAGACGATGCTGGAAATTTTATGACGCCGCTAACAATGATTTACCAATCGTTGGTGCGCAATTGGCTGAGCGTGCATTGATCGCAAGCCGTGTGTTTTCAGCTTTGTGTGGCCATCTGTAAGGGGTTGTAGCGGAAGCGCGGCGTCAAGCACAAAGGAGAATGCGCTGTTTCATGCGTCGCGTACGATGTTTCCGCCAGTGCAGCCAGCGTTTCCAGGGTGGCGATGCGTTCGCTCAATGCGGGACGGGGTCTAAGGTTGGCAGATTCCAATATGGCAAGCCAGCGGTGCGCCCAGTCATGCCGTCGGAGCGCGGCCACTGCATTTCTGGCTCCGATGCGCGCCAACTCCTCCGGACGTCGGCTTAACTCAGCTACCACATCAACCACATCGCTCCCGTCGGGATTGAGCTCGACGACCGCGTCGGACCAAGGGAAATCATGGCGGAAAGTCAACGCGGTGGGTGCCTGTCCCAGCAGCACGGCGCCGGCGGCCGCGCCCTCGAAGTAACGCGCCCCGACTTCCGATTGCCCGTATGCTTCATTGTCACCAAACTTAGCCGGATAGGTAATAAAGAGGCGGCTTCCGCGTGCGGCACACGCCAGCATTTCACGGTGCTCGACCGGGTTTGAGGGACGTACCAGAGCGCTTGGCAGCGTGTCGTACATGTAGAAAAAATTCCGTGTGGCAGCAAGACGCCGCAGCGCCTGATGCACTGGTTCGGAGCGGCGCCCGATCGACAATACATCAATCGCGCGCGCGGACGGCTTGGGGTAAGGAGTAAAACGCAGCACATCAACGGCGTGCGACAAGCGATGACACGGTTTATTTACAATTTTGCTGATCGCGGTCACGCTGCCTGAGAAAGGCTGGAATATATGGTCAAAATCTTGAAGGCGCCGCAGCAGGTGTTGGAGTTTGGCGGTTTGGGCCGCGTAGATCTCGCCCATGTAGCAAAGTTTCACGCGGCACTGCGTTTGCCAATTTGAAATCGCATTCAAGTACAGAAGATCCCACACGTTCATGCATACGAACACCAAGACGTCATAGTCGCGATTCAGCTTTACGGGTTTCACGCCGGGGTTTAAATCTGTAAATGCGCGATAGCGGCTTCTCCATGCAATGCTGCGTGCGACATGCTGACGCAGCTCAAAATGGTGTGCAGGTTCAAGCTCGAGCACGTCGACGTCATCCACCGCACGAATGACATCTTCGAACTCGAAATTCGAACACCAAGCGGCGTGCGTGGT